>DYQJ01000095.1 GCA_020719345.1 Draconibacterium orientale
AGAATTATAAGGTCATATAAGTTGTACCAGTCAATCTTATATGACCTTATATTCTTTATATGGTTCAAAATTTTGTCCAAGATTACGTGGGTAGCCTAAAAAATTGTTTTGCTTTATAGGTTTAATTTGAAAAAAGATTTTTTGATTTTTTTTAATGAATATTTTGTGTAATTTTGTATATTTTTAGAAAAATTAAAATTTAAAAAAATGGAAATAAAAAATCAAATTGAAATTTTATATGAATCTGCGTTATCACTTAAAAATGAACATATTAATTTTGACATTGGAATAATAGACGAAAAACTTGCAAATAGAATTTATGAACAAACAGGTTTAAATTTAAAAAAACACTTTTAACGAATTAAAAGTGTTTTTAAGCAAAGAAAAAACCAACGCCAGATGCCCTTATAGACGAAGTCCCCCTGCTCAAACGCCTTACACGTTTTGGTTTATAACTTTATGCAAAGATACAAAAAAAAATGATTTTTATAAAAATATTTTGATTTTTTTTATTAACTTAGAGAAAAAATAAATATGAAAACTTTTATCATTATTTTGATATTTTTTATTGTAAATAATTCATTATTTGCACAATGTAAACAGCAATTTGTTTATACTTGTGCGTGTCAATCGACTTAAATAGTTAAAAAATAAATTAGCAAATTTTATATATTATTGATGCTAAGTTGTAAGTTTGAAATCATCTAACAATTTTTTCACCAGCGGATTTTTTTCTATCAAGAAATTAATCTTTTCGGATTCGGTCATCACTTTTTTTTCGGCAGGAGCTGCCGCCGGCACCACAGATATTTTCATATCTATCTTATTATTAATTAGTTCTTTTCGTAAAAAGAGTATAATCTCTTTTTGCTGTTCTATCATTGACTCGCGTTGCGATTCGTTAATCAATATAATTTCAAAGATAAAATTATCTCTCAAAATAGGCAGATGCGAGAGAAAAGTGCTGTACAGACGAGGATTAGAAAATTTTATTTTCTCACTATATTGCTTCCACTTTTCTGTAAGCTGCTCTTGCGTAAAGTCTTTATCTTCGTTTGTAACAGTCTGTATATGTTCATTTTGCGGTGTCGTATTTTGTGGCACAACTGTTTTGCTGGCTATCAAATCTTTGAGAGAGATAGTTTTAGATGTTTGCACTTGTGGAGCCACAGGTTGTGCTGTAGGTGTCTGTACCACTTGTTGAACTACTTGTTGAACTATCTGTGGCTGTTGTGCTTGTTGTTGATTGGTTATATGACAAAGTTTTAATATTGTCAGTTCCACAAGCAGTCGTTTGTTTTTGGCATTTTTATAGTTCAAGTCGCAGTCGTTTGCTATACTGAGTGCGCGAAAGAGAAAATTTGTAGGACAAATAGACGACTGTTTTTTGTAATTCTCACGAATTGTTGCTCCTACCTCAAGAAGCTCTAATGTAGCGGGGTCTTTACATACTAATAAGTCTCTAAAATGCTCTGCCATCCCTGCGATAAAATTGTGCGAATCAAACCCTTTATTAAGAATTTGATTATACAAGAGCAGCGAATCCGCTATATTGTTATTCAAAAAAGCATCTGTTAGTTGAAAATAAAATTCGTAGTCCAGCACATTAAGATTTTGAATGACATTTTCATAAGTTATTTTATTTCCGGAGAAGCTTGATATTTGGTCAAAGAAAGACAAGGCATCTCTCATTCCGCCGTCTGCTTTTTGTGCTATGACATTTAGTCCATCCAAGTCATATTCTATATTTTCTTTTCGTGCTACATTTGCAAGATGGTCTGCTATGTCTTCTACTTTAATTCTGTTGAAATCAAATATTTGACAGCGCGAGAGAATAGTTGGCAGAATTTTATGTTTTTCAGTTGTAGCCAGAATAAAAGTTGCGTGTTTTGGCGGTTCTTCTAAAGTTTTCAAAAAAGCATTGAACGCCTGTGAAGATAACATGTGAACCTCGTCAATAATATATACGCTATGTGTTCCTATCTGAGGTGGTATTCTAACCTGGTCTATCAAACTACGGATGTCTTCTACCGAGTTGTTGGAGGCAGCATCTAACTCGTGTATGTTATATGAGCGCGCGCCGTTAAAAGAGACGCAAGACTCACATACATCGCATGCCTCTATCTCTGGGGTAAGATGATTGCAATTGATAGTCTTGGCAAAAATTCTGGCACATGTAGTTTTACCCACTCCACGTGGTCCACAAAATAAATAAGCATGTGCTAATTGCTTGTTTTTTATAGCATTGCGCAAAGTAGTCGTCAATGTTTTTTGTCCTACAACGGTATCAAAAGTTGCAGGACGATATTTTCTTGCAGATACGATAAAATTTTCCATCTAATTAAGTTTTAAATTTAAAACTGGCGTTATTTTTTTATCAAATCGGGATTGGTAGTCAGCCACACATCTATGTCTGAACCTAATTCCAATTCTTTGTCTTTCGCCGGATTTTGTTTCCATATTTTTGCGTTTAAGCTGTCTTGCGTTGTTTTTACGGTGTTGTCGTAAATTAATACTCCGAGATTTAAAGAGTTTTCAGCTGCAAAAAATGATGCTTCGTTCTTTGTCATGCCGGATAAATCGGGTGCAAAAGCTTTATTTCCATCTTCAGATTTTCCTACGACGAGGTCTATTGTAGAACCTACATCTATGAGTGTCTTCGCGGCAATTGGTTTGCCGTCATACATTTGTTCTAATACTAAGTTTTCATACGGACTTGGTTTATAGATTAATTTTCCGACTAATAATCCGTAAGTTTCAAGTTCTGATTTTGCTTGTATCAAAGAGCCGTTCACCACTTGTGGCATTTCTACTTTCTTAGCATTAAAAGATTTCTTAGTTAAAAAAATCGTTCTGCCGGTTTTGATTAAGAAGTTCGCAGGTGGCGTTTGGTCTACAATCGTTCCGCGTTCTCCCGGCGCTTCGAATACCGAGTCAATAATTTCTATTTTCACATCATAGTCATCGGCAATTTCTTCGGCTTTCTCTATAGTAAATCCGATGAAGCTGGGAGTATATATTTGCTCGCCATGATTTGTAAGGACTCTCAAAAAAACTGAGGACAACATAATAATTGCAATTAGTACTATAAAAGCCAATCCGAGATTAAGAAGAAATTTTCGCGAGATGATAACCGCAAAAATAGTTTTCACATATTCTATAAATTTTTGTTTTGTATCCATTTGTATTATATATTTTATTGATTATTAAGACGTTCATTTTTTATAGCTCTCACGCAGTGATGTTTACCACCTGCTCCGGTCATTCGTTGGACAAGAAAACCGGCGGTGCGTAAATTTTGTTTTATTACTCCCTTAGAAGCATAGGTAACTAATATACCGTTATTATTAGTTACGTCATAAATTCGCTTGAATATTTCCGTATCCCATACTTCCGGTTGCGGCGTGTAAGAAAAAGCATCATAATAAATTATATCTAATGCTTCGGAGAAGTTATAATTTATTATGTCTTCATTAATTTTTTTCAATGTAAAATAGTCGGTCATCTTTATATCTGTCTCCCATTTAGCATTGTGTAATTCTGTAAAATAGTCTTTATATTGGTCAGGTAAAAAAGAAAGATAATTTAGCTGTTCCGACAAGTTTGCAGGCATCGGGTATTTTTCTATTGCGATATAATATATTTTTTTCGCATGTTGATGCGCATGAATTAGCGTTAAAATGGCATTTAAACCGCTTCCAAGTCCCATTTCAAATATAGTTATTTCTTTTTTGGAACAAAACGTGAGTCCAGCATTGATATATACATGCAAAGACTCGGTTAGCGCGCCTGCTGTGGAATGGTAATGCTCGTCTATAGTTTTGTTGTATAGACTGTTAGAGCCATCTTTCGTAATTACAATCTGCAACATATTATTTTTTCAATTTTTGTGCAAACATCCATTCATAGAGTTCGGGCGTTGTAAAAGCGGCATTCCAGCAAAGATGTCCGAGATTTTTGTATTCAGTATATTTTGGTTGTCCGCCGTATTTTTTAATGGCATTTATCATATTTTGTGAGCGCAATGGCTTAACTAATTTATCTAATGCGCCATGGAACGCCCAGATAGGAACATCTTTAATTGTTTCTGCCATCTTTTCATCACCGCCTCCACAAATAGGAACTGCCGCGGCAAAACGCTTAGGAAATCTTGATATAAAATCCCAAGTTCCATATCCGCCCATTGACAATCCCATGAGGTAAATTCGCGAGTCATCTATAGGGTATTGTTTTATTAAACTATCTATTAAGTCGTTTAAAAGGTCAAAAGATTTGGACATTTTCTCTGGGGTAGTATGCGAATCCAAATCCCAATCTACTTCTACCCATTTTTGTTCTTCGGGACATTGCGGTGCGAGGACAAAACATGGATATTTCTTTTGAAAGTCGTCATCCGCAAAAATAGAGTCTATGTGAATAAGCTGACGTTCATTTTCGGCTCCTCGTTCTCCTGAGCCATGCAAAAAGATTATCAACGGGTATTTAGCTGTATCTTCACCAATAGGAACGAACAATTTTTTAGCCAACACTTCTTCAAAATGATACTTTTCTTTTAAATCAAAAGGCGCTAACAACCGATAGTTTAGCTGTTCTTTAGCTCTGATAAACACTGACTTAGGAGCAAGCGTTGCGAATTGAGAATAACCACTGACGTAAAGTAAAACACTTATTACGCATAACAATAATTTCGTAGAGATATTTTTCATAAAATTTGCATAAAAATTTTATGCAAAATTATTATTTTATTTTATTTTTTCTTACAATATTTTTTATTTTATTTAAAAAAAGTTATTTTTGAAAAAAATAATAAATATAAAAAACAAAAGCAATGGCACGTTTTAAAGAAATAGTAGAATCAGCCGCAGGTAGTAAGTTTATATTACAAGGTAATGAGGCAATTGCCTTAGGCGTAATACATGCAGGTTATCATGCCGCCGATGGATATCCGGGAACACCAAGCACAGAGGTGATAGATAAATCCCTTAAATATGTGCAAGATAAGATTAAAGTAGGTTGGTCAGTTAATGAAGCGGTAGCAGTGGGAGTTGGAATAGGACATTCCATTTCGGGAGCTGATGTGTTAGTGACGATGAAAGTTCCCGGCGTCTTTCAAGCAGGAGACCCAATTTCTACCTCAGCTTTTTATACCGGCGAGGCAGGAGCATTGGTTATTTATGCAGCAACAGATTATGTTCCCTCAAGCACACAACATGTTATTGATGTCCGATATTTTTTGACTTCTTGTCGTTTGCCGATAATAGAGCCAAAAAATCATCAGGAAATGTATGATGCGCCATGGATAGCAGCTGATATAAGTAAGAAGTTTAACACACCTGTTGTAATTGTCGGCTCCGGCATATTAGCCCACTCCGAAGGACTTGTGATAACACGTCAGCCACGAGTCAATCCTATGCGCGAAGTCCCAAAAAATTTTAATGCATGGATGACATTACCACACTTAGCTCGTATTAATTTTGAAAAAGTTATGACAGAACGAATCCCACAGCTAACCGAGTGGATACCTACAACTAATCTCGTTCAAGAAGAAGTGGGAACAGAAGATTGGGGAATTATAACCTCCGGCGTAGAAAATATTATTGTTAAAGAAGCCCTAAAGATGTTAGATAAAAAACCTTCTATCTTATCTTTATCTATCACTTATCCCTTTCCAGAACAGGCAGTAAGAGATTTTGCTTCCAAAGTAAAAGGAAAACTTTTTGTCATAGAAGATGGCGATAAATATGTTCAGGAACAAATCTCCTTATTAAATATTTCCGTAATAGGAAAAGAGAAATACAATACCATCACCGAGTGGTCGCCAGAACTTGTTATTAAACATTTAGATAAACATTTAGCATTAAATTACAATATCTCTAAAAATGTTATAGATATAAAACCCATTCCGCGTCCGCCGGCTATTTGTCCGGGCTGTCCATATCGTGCTTTTGCTCTTACAGTGGATAAACTAAAAAAGAAGCGCAAAATAAATCTCGCCTTCGGAGATATAGGTTGCTCTACGTTGTTATATTTTTTGAACTCATTAGATACCGTCTGCTCAATGGGCGCCTCCGATGCGATGCGACAAGGTTTTGTTATCTCGCGACCTGAGTTAGCAGCAAAAACAATAAGTATCATCGGAGACTCGTGTGAATGCCACTCAGGTTTGGATGCCACAAGGAATGCAATATTTAGAAATACTCCAGGCATAAAAGTTATATTAGACAATACCGTAACTGCTATGACCGGAGGACAACCTGCCCCTACAAGTCCTACAAATCTGGCTGGTATAGTTAATAAATTTAGCTTGAAACGAGCCGTAGAAGCCGAAGGAGGACGCATGGTAGTCGTTGATTCTTACGATTTAACCGAAGTAGATAGAGTTCTTTCCGAAGCATTGGAGTTTGCCGAAAAAGGAGAATTTACTACATTGATATTAGAAGGACTTTGCATACAAGAAGCAAAGCCGCAAAATAAAATTCCTACTCTCACTCGTGATTATAATTTGTGCAAAAAATGTTTCCGATGCAATATGTGTCCGGGCATAGAATTTGACGACCAAAAATATCCGCATTACACAAATTTATGTACCAATTGCGGCGCTAATAAACAAGTCTGTTTACAACGTTGTCCATTCGGAGCGATAATACCTAATACTGAAGAGACCGTAAAACGTTCTAATCTTGCGCCACAAGAAAAAATAGGTGCAATAACAATACCTGAAATAGATGCTACCAATTTGCCGGAAGCTTTGCGAGTAGCCATTCGCGGAATAGGTGGACAAGGTAATCTCTTCTTTGGAAAAGTTTTGTCCGAAGTTATTTTGAGGACTCCATATTCTAATTCTAATATAGTGAAGGGAGATACTCATGGCATGGCACAAATGGGAGGACCGGTTATTTCTACATTTAGCTGTGGTAATGTCTTCTCGCCTGTTCTCTCGCCTGGCTCTGCCGATGTGCTGATAGTCATGGAGATAAGTGAGATTTTAAGAGCCGGATTTTTAGAGCTTTTAAAACCTAATGGCACAATAATTTTCAACAATTTTAAAGCTCTGCCGTCTGCCTTGAAGAAGGACGACTATCCAGATACAGACAAACTGATGGAGAGTTTAAAAAGTTATAAAATTATTAGTATTGATGCCAATAAGATAGCACAATCGCTGGGAGATATATCTGCCAAAACTGCCAATGTCGTAGTACTTGGATTACTCTCTAAAATTGAACCATTTAGCAGTATTCCGGTAGAAGCATGGCTTTCCGCAATAATGTCAATTTCCCCTAACGATGCGATAAAGATGGCTAATAAGATGTCTTTTGAGGCAGGAAGAAATTATACAACAGAAAATAAATTTTAATACCTATATTTATGATAGTTTATGATAGTAAATACAAGCAAATAAAATTTGACGAAGATAATTCTATTATAATAGAAATCTATAAAGATGCAACCGCAGATATGTCCGAAGAAGAGTTTAAATCTGAAATGTTTGAGCTCTTAAAAGTAATGAATCAATATTTGCCTGATGGTATCGTAACGGTACAAACAAATTTAAAGTATGCGGTCGTTCCAACTTTGCAGATATGGATAAATACTACTATATTTAGCGAAATACAGAAGATAGTAAGAAAAGTTGCACTCGTGCCTCCGACAGATTATATAGTTTCACTTGGCGTGGAGCAAACAATAGAAGAAGAAGAAGAAGAAGGTACTAAGCTTAATTCCCGCTTTTTTGCTACGTTAGAAGAAGCGGTATTGTGGTTGAAGAAGAAGTAATTTTAATATTTTATATTAATTCAATAAATATTTTTTATATGAAAAGTTTAATAATTTATGCACATCCTAATCCGGCAAGTTTCACCAATGGCTTGAAAAACAAAGTAGAAGAACAGTTGAAAGCATGTGGTCACGAGGTAAAAATTCGTGATTTGTATGCTGAAAATTTTAATTGTGTGTTGAGTGGTAGCGATTTAGGAGGTATTTATAGCGGAGCTGTGCCTTCGGATATAAAAATAGAGCAAGAATATTTGACCTGGGCAGATAACTATATTTTGATTCATCCTATTTGGTGGTCTGGTTTACCGGCTATTATAAAAGGATATATTGACCGCGTTTTATGTTATGGTTTTGCTTATTCTATCGGGGCAACCGGCGTTGAAGGACTGTTGAAAGGGAAAAAAATAGTTCTGTTGACTCCTCATGGAATGCCTTACGAGATGTATGAAAGCATGGGAATGCACAAATCGTTTGCGCAGACTCAGGACATTGGCATCTGGCAATTTTGCGGAGTAGAGGTATGTAAACATTTCTTTTTTGGAATGAGCGGCAAACAAAGAGCAGAGTTGGAAGAATATTTGAAACAAGTGGAAGAATATTTTGCTAATTTCTAATATTTTATTATACCATAAACGGCTTATTGTTAAACTTGCCAAAATCGAAAACTTTGGCAAGTTGTAATTACGTAAAAATTAAATCTTATATCATTTTGCTGAACTTGGTGCAAAATATTTGATTATAAATTTCTGTGCAAAAGATATCTTAGTTTATTATCTAAGTTCTTTTCAAATAAATTAATGACGACAATATTTCCTTCCGGCGAGATTAATACCGTAGAAGGCAATGTTTTTACCCCGTATTCTCGGACTACCGGTGATGTCCATGTTTTAAAATCACACGTAGCATTAAAATATTTGAGTTCATACTTGTTTATTGCTTCTCTCCAAATAGCTTCGTTCTGGTCAAGTGCGATGAGAACTAATTGTAAATTAGGATAATACGCCCAAAATATCTTCTTTATATTTTCTAAATCAGCTATACAAGGTTTGCTCCACGAAGCCCAGAAGTATAACAATAAATATTTCTTTCTAAGACTGGATATTTTTATCGTAGTTCCATCAAATGCCGTTAAAGTGAAATCTGGCGCTTCTCCTCCTATTGTTATCTTTCCTTCGGTTGTGAGATTAGATTTTGTATTTTTTTTCATGTTCGCAACTATAGAATTTAACTTCTTTATATGCGGTGAATTAGGATATATTGCAGTTAAAATGGAATCTACTTTATAATAATAATTTGCATCTTCTACCATATCTAACACCGGCGCATTTGGGGTTATGTATTGTGAGATGATAATCAAATTGACAAGTGAAGTTGGATTTGCATCAATAAAATCTTTAGAAAACTTTTTTTGCTGGTTAAGAATAGGAATAAAAGTGACATCTAATTGTTCTTTTATCGTGTCAAATCCGGGAGTTCCCAGATATTTTTGATATATAATACTGATAGAGTCCACTATCTTTTTTGTCTCAAAAAGTTTTTGCTCGGCAAGTTGTATATGGCGTGAGTCTATGGAGCCGCTTACGGAGTATGTCGTTTTAATGTCTTTCATGTCGGCAGTAATTTCCACTACCTCGGCGGTGTCGATGAGCAGCACGATGTCATAATCTTTTTTTACATTCAATAAATAAAAATCTTTTTGCTCGGCGGTTAGATTGAACTTAAAACTTCCGGAGACATCTAACTTTACAGAATCTATAGGGATTAGCTCGTAAGGTGTTCGTTTGTAGATTGTTACTACTTCGCCGTCTGTGTTTTTAAATTTTCCGGTGATAGATAAATTACTTTTTTGTTCGGTAACTGTTTTGCACGAGAGAAAAAATATAATCAATAAAAAATAAAGTCCAATATTTTTCACAGTATAAGGATTTTAAAATTAGATATATCTATTAACTTTCCAAAAGTTGTGGCTTTTGGAAAGTAAGTATTTAAGATTAATGTTTAATTGTTAATGCAAAATATTTGATAAAATAGCGATTATAATAAAGCTTTGCGAGATAGTCGCATCTTACCTGTTTTTGGGTCTATTTCTAATAGTTTGACTTCCAATTCTTGTCCTTCTTTTAGTACGTCTGCAACATTTTTTATGCGATAGTTATCAATTTCTGATACATGTAAAAGTCCTTCTTTGCCTGGCAATATCTCTAAGAATGCTCCGAAAGCGACTATGGATTTTACTTTTCCTTTATAAACCTTTCCTATTTCGGGTACTGCAACCTTTGCCGAGACTCTTCTAAGGGCATGTTCTATGATAGATTTATTAGCTCCGGAGATGATTGCTATGCCGGTGTTACCGTCTTCTTCTATCACTATTACGGCTCCTGTGCTTGCTTGTATTTCTTGTATAGATTTTCCACCTGGTCCTATTAAAGCACCTATCAATTCTTTCGGGAATACAATTCGTTCCATTCTTGGTACATGCGGTTTGTAGTCTGCACGTGGTTCAGAAATTGTCTCCATCATTTTATCAAGTATATGTAATCTTCCTATCTTAGCTTGCATCAGTGCATTTCTAAGGATTTCCGCAGATAACCCATCAACTTTCATGTCCATTTGACAAGCAGTGATTCCATCACGAGTGCCGCAAACTTTAAAGTCCATGTCTCCAAGATGGTCTTCGTCTCCTAATATGTCTGATAAAATGGCATATTCTCCTGTTTTAGAGTCGGTGATGAGTCCCATCGCTATACCAGAGACGGGTTTAATTATCTTTACTCCGGCATCTAATAGTGCAAGTGTGCCTGCACAAACAGTCGCCATTGAAGAAGAACCATTGGATTCGAGAATATCAGATACTACTCGGATTGTATATGGGTTGATGTCTTCAGCAGGGATAACTCTTTTTAATGCTCTGTGTGCTAAATTTCCATGTCCTATTTCTCTGCGTCCCACACCTTTAGAAGATTTCGCATCATTTGTAGCAAAAGGAGGAAAATTATAATGTAACAAGAATTTTTCGCGGCTCTGATTTAGCACGTCATCTATTACTTGCTCGTCCAATTTTGTTCCTAAGGTGACAGTTGTAAGCGACTGTGTTTCGCCACGAGTGAAAATAGCCGAGCCATGAGTAGAAGGCAGATAATCTACTTCGCTCCAGATAGGACGAATCATATCTGTTTGTCTACCGTCAAGTCGTACTCTATCTTTAAGAATCATTGTTCGTACAATCTTCTTTTTTATGGCTTCATAATATTTTGTTATCAAGAATTTCTTTTCGGCAGTGAGTTCTTCGGCAGAGAATGTTGCTGTAAATTCTTCTTTAATAAGGTCAAAATTCTTAGAGCGTTCGTCTTTTGAACTTGCTGATTTGGCTACTTCTAATATTTTAGTAGCAGTATGTTCTAATATTTGTCTCTCTAATTCAGCATCTTCTGGTTCTTTTATGTATTCGCGTTTTTGTGTTTTACCGGTCATTTCGGCAAATTCTATTTGTGCTTGACAATGTACTTTTATTGCTTGATGTGCGATTTCTATTGCTTGGAGCATATCTTCTTCCGATACTTCGTGCATTTCACCTTCCACCATTAGAATATTATCAATAGAAGCACCTACAATAATATCTATATCGGCATTAGCCATTTCTGACAGCATTGGGTTGACAATAAATTCTCCGGCAACGCGTATAACTCTTACTTCGGAGATAGGACATTCAAAAGGTATATCCGAAACCATGATGGCAGCAGAGGCTGCTAATCCGGCTAAAGCATCAGGTTGAATTTCTTTTTCGGCAGAGATAAGTTGAACGGTGACAAAAGTCTCGGCATGATAATCTTTAGGAAAAAGGGGTCTCAATACTCGGTCAATGAGACGCGATGTTAATATCTCCGCGTCTGAGGATCTACCTTCTCTTTTCTTAAAACCGCCGGGGAATCTGCCGAAGGAGGAGTAACGTTCTTGATATTCTACTTGTAACGGCATAAAATCCACGTCGGGCTTGGATTCGCGGGAAGAAACAACTGTTGCAAGCATCATTGTGTCACCTTGGCGCAACACCACAGAACCATCGGCTTGTTTAGCCAACTTTCCGGTTTCTAATATAATGGGTTTTCCATACCCTAAATCGATAGTTTTTGTAATTGCTTTATACATATATTTTTAGCTTTATATAATCCTCTGGCGAGGAAATTTTTTGTTATTGTTATTTGAAATGAAAATATTTTGTTAGTAAGTGTACGGGTCTGATAGAAATAAAAAATTACTGCGATGCTGGAAGTAATAAAAAATGTCTTTAATCTACGCATTTACATTTTCACGCAAAAACAGAGTAGATAATTTTATAACTCATGTTTTTACGTGTAAACATACTTGTTTAGATTCGCTTACTTTCTTAAATTAAGAGTCTTAACGATTGCACGATATCTTTCAATATCTCTATCTTTCAAGTAATTCAATAATCTACGGCGTTTACCTACTAATTTTAACAAAGATCTTTGTGTTCCAAAATCCTTCTTGTTCTCTTTTAGATGCTCGGTAAGATGAGTTATTCTATGGGTGAACAAAGCTATTTGGCTCTCAGAAGAACCAGTGTCTTGCGGTGATTTTCCAAACTGGGTGAAAATCTCTTTTTTCTTTTCTGTACTTAGATACATAATTTTATTCTTATATTTAATATTTCACATTTATTTTCAAGTCGCAAAGTTATATAAATATTTTATTTAATCAATTTTTTTTCGCTTTTTTTTATAGAATTTTATTTCAATTAATTTCTGCACTTAGTAAATACGGCTACCAACCTAACATTGGACAAAATTTTGAACCATATAAGGAATATAAGGTCATATAAGATTGACCGGTACAACTTATATGACTTTATAATTCTTATATGGTTCAAAATTTTCTCCAAGATTACGTGGGTAGCCAAGATTTGTTTCCATACTAACAGTAGAATAAAATTAAAAATATTTTTTAACATATTAATAATAAATTGATAGCGTAAAATAATGGTGACTAAACACGCTATTTATTTTAT
>DYQJ01000337.1 GCA_020719345.1 Draconibacterium orientale
AAAAGATATTCTATGGCAACCATATCGCCTTATAGACTTATCCAAAATACCAGACAAAAAATTAAAGGAGTTCCTGCGATATGGGGTTATTGCTCGTACGATGAAACACATTTATGAAAAAGATTTTTTACCAGCCCTAAAAGATCTTATTAACGACCTAAAGGATATTGAGACGCAAGGCGAAATGAATTATATCTATACGATACTTTCGTATATAATTGAAGCTGGGGAATTAGATAAACAAGAATTTGTAAAAACGGTTAAAACTGGTTTAACACAAGTTAACGAGGTAAATATTATGACATTAGCAGAACAATTTAGACAAGAGGGAAGACGAGAGGGCAAGGCTGAAGGGTTGGCTGTTGCTGAACTGCTTAAACAAGAGGCCTTTAAAACCGTTGCCATAAAACTTCTTAGTCAAGGTATAACTTTTGATCAAGTCGCGAATATTACCGGGCTTTCCATTCAGGAAATAGAACAATTAAAGAGCAATGTCTCTAACTAAATTCACAAGTTTTTATTAACAAATATACTTAGCTTATTTATATTATTATGACGGAGGATTATATGATGAAATTTAAAACAAACAAAGGAAAGACTGTTTTTATTAAACAAGGGTTATTTTTAATTATCTGTTTCTTCTTATCTCTCAGTAAAGTTTATGCGGGTAATTTTACAGAAATCCCAGTTGATAATTACATGGGACAAAATTACTCAAATACGATTATTCTGCAATTTAATGATGAGGATTATAGAGAATCTGGCGCAATCATACCCATTGGTGATATACAAGATACTGTACTCACCCTAGAGAATACGATTAAAAAGACTGCAGAAAAAAACAAAAACATAGTAGCAGTCGATTTTTCCAATAGTGATTTAACAGAAGAACATTTGAACTATCTTTTTGATATATTAAAAAAATATGGAATCCTTTATTTAGATATATCAACTACACATGTAGAGTTAGTTAGTGATCACGAAATAATAGATGTTATGAAAACAGTACTTCCATTAAAAATACCGATTAATAATGAAACTATTAAACAAAAGCCAAATAAAAAGATTTCTATTCATCATAGCCTCAGCTCCAAAACAAAACTAAAAAATAAATTAGAATCTAAAGAGGTCGGAACATATATACAAATGCTTTCAGAAGAAAACGAAGAATAGAGCACAGTTAGGTAACATTTTATTCTTTTATTACAAAACTTATGAGGGTGCATAGAATTGAATAGGAAATCTCTCTATTCCCGCAAGCATGTCAGTGTATTTTTTATAATAAAAAAGATTTTTAATGACACCTTCGTTTTGTTCGAAATTTGCAAATAAAGTATCTGTATTTATAGGATATCGTTGCTGCAGATAATTTTCAAAATTAATAGGATTGCTTATATTTCTTAAGCGCTTTGACCACTTCGAAGTCAAAAAATCTTTTTTGAGCTGTGAAAAAGGTACTATACACTTTTTATTCCCATGTACTTCACAAACTTTACTTCCTTCTACTAAGGAGTCACTTGGGTAATGTTCTGAAAAAGAAAGAATGGGAACATATCCATATTCGTTAGCTGATTTTTGTATCAATCTTTCACAATCAACGCATGTTTGTCTTTTTGTGTAATAATGTATTATGGCATATAGGATTTCTGGCTCGACATCACCTTCGCCTTCTACTATCATACTATTTTCAGATTCCATTTCTATAATATCATTTAAACCTTGTGAAACTATTTCTTTAAAATGAATTTCAATCCACCAAACCAAAAGTGCTTCAGCATGTTTTATGTTATTTAACGTAGTATAACCATACTTCGTTTTAAGATAATAAATGGGGTTTAGATCGTTTGCTTGATTAATTTGTATTTGGTCATATTCCTCAAGCGTTAAATCTAAAGCTTGCGCACATTTTGAATTGTCTTCTGTTTCTGAAAAAAGATTGGTGTAAATTTTAGTATCTTCTTTTGTATTCTTTATATGTCTAAACTTATTTTCATTGAAAAATGGCCAAGAAAGGGCTTCATATGGATTTTTTTTACCATCATCATATAATTTTTCAATATAAGTGCTTGTCGTTATAATACGTTTTCCATTTTTATTCTTTAGAGGTTTTGAAGTTGTTATCTTTATTGTTTCATTCTTTTTATATACAAACTGAACGGAGGCGGTACACAAATTATTGAATTTATCTGAAGCCCCAAAAGGCATTTTCGTATAAGCCTTTTGTATTTTTTTAGACATTTCATTGTGAATATCTACAATCTCACTATTTTCTAATAAAAGAATCCCCCAACAATTAGTAGATAGTAATAAAAAAGAAAATATAGTAATAAACTGAATTTTAAATACTTTACTCATTATAAAAATAAAAAAAGACTATAGCAATCTCTAGCTTTTATGCCCCAAAACCTTAACTGCTGACACACACCCTTAACCTCCTTTTCCTAACATAAGTATTCAAAGCAATATGGTTAGTATACCCCAACACATTAGCTATCTTGCGAGCTGACAAGCCATATCCTAGCAACTCCTTAATCTTATCTATATGCTCATCAAACTTGCTCTTCTGGATAGAGCCTTTAGGCTTGCCTAGTTTTATGCCTTGAGCTTTCTTAGCGGTTAATGCTTCTTTTGTTCTTAAGCTTACTAAATCTCTTTCTAATTCACTAAAGAGAGATAGCAGAGTAATCATTACTTTAGATTGTA
>DYQJ01000096.1 GCA_020719345.1 Draconibacterium orientale
GTATAATTTTAACTTTTATTATTATCTAATTGTTTCGTAATTAAAACTTTGGCAAAGTTGTCGTTTATAGTATAATTTTTTTTAATTTGTCTAATCTATGTCATAAAAACACAAAGATAATATTTTTTTAAATAAAAACAATTTTTTCAAGAGTTTATATCTTGCAAAAAAAAATTCTAATCAAAACTTCTTTTCGGTTGGAATAGTAGAAAAAAGTTTTATTTTTGTGGCAAATATAATAAATTACATTGTATAATGAAAAACGATTTTTTAATAAAACTTATAAAAGACGACATACTAAGAAGTATCTCCGAAAAAGTTATCTCCTCACAACGCATAACTACAGAGGAGGCATTGTATCTTTATGAAAATGCAAGTATCAGTGTGTTAGGACTTTTATCTAATTTTGTCCGCGAGAAATTACATGGTGACAACACTTATTTTATCAAAAACATTCATATAGAGCCGACAAATATTTGTATTTACGAGTGTAAATTTTGCTCGTATGCCAGAAAAATAGGTGATAAAACTGCGTGGAATTATAGTTTGGAAGATATACGTAAGAAAATAGAAGATTACCGTTACTCCGATATATCTGAGGTTCACGTAGTTGGTGGAGTGCATCCGGATTATACCATAGAATTTTATGCCGAAATATTGAGATTAATACGAAGTATGATGCCAAAAGTTCACATCAAAGCTTTTACCGCAGTAGAAATAGATTATGTAATAAATAAGTCAAAAATGTCTCTCAAAGATGGACTGTTATATTTGAAAAACAATGGTTTATGTTCATTGCCTGGAGGAGGAGCCGAATTGTTTGATACTCGTATCCGAGAAGAAATATGTCCTAATAAAGCAAGCTCCGAGCGTTGGTTAGAAATTCATCGCACCGCGCACACTATAGGGATTCCAAGTAATGTAACAATGTTGTATGGACTAAATGAAACAAAACAAATACGATTGCAGCACTTAGAAAAAATAAGAGAAATGCAAGATGTGACAAACGGATTTAATGCATTTATCCCGCTTAAATTTAGGGCGAAAAACAATTCTCTCTCGCACCTTGCGGAAAGCTCGGTCATTGATGATTTAAAAACTTTTGCTATCTCGCGAATCTATTTAGATAATATTCAACACATTAAAGCTTATTGGGTAATGTTAGGGAAAGAATTGTCTGAATTAACACTTTCTTTTGGTTCTGATGATATAGATGGCACAATAGAAGACTCAACAAAAATCTACGAGATGGCAGGTGTCACACATGACCATAACAGCATGACTGTGAGCAGCTTAAAAACGATGATAGAATCAGCGAAGCGTCAAGCGTATGAACGCGATTCGCTTTATAACATAATCAAAAAAATATAAAAAAATGGCTATCAGATATTTGCTTTGTCCAAAATGCAAAGAAAGACGACTGTTTATAAAAAATTCAAACAACGAGCGTCTGGGGATTTATGTAACTCATAATTACCAAATTATACCTATGAATCCGGAAAAAAGTATAGAAGGTTTTGATACCTCTATCATTTACTGTCTCGGTTGCTCGTGGAAAGGAACATTAAAAGATTTGGTTAAATATTAAATTATTCGGTAATTTTAAATTCTGTTCTCCTGTTAAGTGCGCGACCTTCGGGGGTGATATTGTCCGAAATAGGTTCAGAATAACCGTAGCCCTTGTAGGTTAGCCTCTTAGCACTAATGCCTTTACTGATAAGATATTCTACCACTGTCTTAGCGCGGTTCTCGGATAATACGAGATTGTGTTTTTCGCTGCCTTGATTGTCAGTATGTCCACCTATTTCTATTTTGATAGAAGCATTTAATGTCAAAAAATCAACTAATTTATCCAATTCTACAAAAGAAATCTCTTTTAAAAGATACGAATCGGTTTCAAAGAATATATTTTTCAAGATTATTTTGTTCCCTTTTTTCACAGGGGACAAATATACATTAAGATAAAAATTTGTTAACGTATCGTTTAGTTCTTTTAACGAGAAGTTTTCAGAATGAAATAAATATCCGGTTTGCGAAACGTTAAGCGCATAATTTTTTTCTATAGGTAAACAGATGAAAAAATTATCTATATTATTGTTATAATTTTCTAACTTTTTGGTTTCCAGATTTAATATTTCATAGTTCGCTGATAATGGTTCTTTGGTTTCTGCATCAAAAATTTTCCCTTTTACATAAATAGTCTTTTGCGGACGTATTTCGGGATAGAGCTGAAATTTATAAATATCTTGTTTGGTCGCTTCGGCTATGTCCGATGAATAGTAAGCATATTCTGCCTTCGCATCTATCACTATTCTAAATTCACTGCCAGACGTATTTATAGGATAGCCCAGATTTTTAGCTGTTCCAAATTTTTTATCGGGTTTCATTTCGGCGACAAAAATATCTAACTCTCCCATTCCAGTCCATCCATCAGAGGAGAAATAAAAAGTCTTACTATCACTATGCAAAAAAGGTCCCATCTCGTTACCTGCGGTATTTATACTATCTCCGAGATTTATTGCCTCTGACCATGAGCCGTCTTCTTTTTGTGTTATCTTCCATATATCTTTTTGTCCTTTACCGCCTTCGCGATTGCTGACAAAAAACAAAGTTCGTCCGTCAGCGGATAGGCAAGGTTGTGACTCCCAATAAGCAGTGTTGACCGGCTTTCCGAGTTTAATTCCTTTATTCCAGATGTTATTGCTAAGATAGGCAATATAAAGGTCACAACAGCGAATGGTACCATCTTCACAAGTGCAATCAGTATATATCATTGACTCGCCGGAGGCAGAGATGATTTGAGCTCCTTGATTATTATAATTATTGACATTAGCGCCAATAGATTCGGCTGTTACCCACTTATTGTCCTTAAAATTAGCAACATAAATATCTTCGTGATATTCTCCCACCATTGGATTTAGTCCTTCGGTAGGCAGTAAGCGCGTAAATATAAGAGTTTTTCCGTCTGCGGTCACTGTCGGAAAATACTCGTCATACTTTGTATTGATAGTTTCAGGCATGCGTTCGGGCTTAAATTCTACGGGATTGGCTTTAGCATGAATCCTAAATTTGCATATTTCTATGCTCTTCAACGTCTTTTCATTATATTTTACGTCTTTATTTATTTCTAAAAATTTATATAATAGCGGAAGTGCTTCCTCGTACTTGTCTATACTCAAATACGAAGAAGCAAGAAGATGATAGACATTAGGATATTTAGTAGAATCTTTTTCTATCGCTTTAGAGAAATAATATATTTCGTTTTTCTTATTTCCTATTTGATATGCCATCTCTCCTAAGAGGAGATATGGCTCCATAAAATTACTGTCCTTATCAAGTGCTAAGAACGAATGTCTTGCGGCTTCTTCAAAATTTTGGCTCTCATAAAAATACATGGCTTTCTGATAATATTTGATAGCTTTTTTAGAAGACGTGTTAAAATCTTGAGCGAACATGTTTATAACAAAAAATATATGTATAAACGTAAAAATAATTTTTTTCATACTACTATACTTCAAACATTTATAATTTTAACTTTTATTCTTATGTAATTATTTCGTAATTAAAACTTTGCCAAAGTTGAAAACTTTGGCAAAGTTGTCGTTTATAGTATAAATTGATTAATAAATTTTCTATCTCTTCTTTCTGTATGCTTATGCCGGACCAGCTAATTCAGAAATAGCTATTAATTTATCTCTATCTTTTTTCATACTTTTCATAAAATCGGCATCTTTAGTAGGTTGGTGCAAATAATGGATTGCGTTATTCAATTTTTCATCTGATGGCACTTCCGCTACTTCTAATAGAAGATTATCTGAACCGGGAACTTCAGAGTTTTGGTCAAATAATGAGCAGATATTTCTCAAAGGTATAAGATCATCGGTAACGTATTTTTTTTTGGGGGTTTGTGTTGTTTGTATTATCAAATGTGAAGGAAATAGACATTCAAAAAAACTATCTGACTCTATTTCTTTTCCTGATGGTACTCCTGTTAATCTGTTATAAGTTTTTATGACAGGTACATCTTTTTCTATCTCAAAGCCGAGCAATAAAATACCTATTACAGGCACATTTTTATTTACAGCTGAAGGAAAAATTTTCCCCATATAATTGGCTCTACTCGCAACATCGTATGTCGAGTTACGAGTGCGAAAAACATTGTATTTAAAATTGAACTTTTGTAGTTCCACCAAAATAGCTGTTACTTTATTTTCGTCAGTCAGAACTATTCCTTCAAAATTTTCCCACAGATACTTTTTTTGGGCATCAAAAACAATTTCTTCTTCCTTCTTCTCAAATTTAAAATCGACAATATTAATACTTAAAATCGGCGATAAAACATCTTTGGCGACTGTTTTATCTGACAGCAAATATTGAAATGCTGTACAATACGTAGGATTAACTATTTGCATGTTATAAAAATTAAAATATTTTTTATTAAATAATAAGTTTACAACTGTTATACTATAAACGGCAACTTTGCCAAAGTTTTAAACTTTGGCAAAGTTTTAACTACAAAACAATTACATAAGAACAAAAGTTCAAATTATAACCGTTTAAAGTATAGTTTTTAATTTCAAACTTTTACTCCTCAACAAAGATACAAAAAAAATTACAAAAAAAAAATTTGTGGCAAAAATTTATGAAAAAAATGAACTTTCGTTAGCATGTTTTATTTATTAGGTTACACTTCTTTGCGAAACTTTGCATTTTTACCTTTGCGAGACTCTGCGTGAAATATTTGATTATCAATTTCTCGCAGAGTTTCGCAAAGAAAAAAGTGTAAACTACTTTTAAGCGGTTATTAAAGGTGCCACTTTCGTAAATTAACTTGCCAAAGTTTCAAACTTTGGCAAGTTTAAAATTTTCTATCACTTTATTTATAATCCGCTCAAAAATCGTTCGGCGTCGAGTGCTGCCATACAACCTGATCCTGCAGCTGTTATTGCTTGTCTGTAAACAGGGTCTTGCACGTCTCCACATGCAAATACTCCGGGCAGATTAGTTTTAGAAGTTCCGGGGATTGTTTTTATATATCCTATCTCGTCTGTTTGAATGTACTTTTTAAAGATGTCCGAGTTAGGATGATGTCCTATTGCGAGGAAGAATCCATCTATGTCAATTTTAATGGTTTCCTCATTTGGGGTTCCTTGTTTTTTAATCAACTCCAATCCGGTAACTTTTGCATCGCCGAGTACTTGCAAGGTGTTATGCTCAAACAAGACTTGTATTTTAGAATTTGTAAGAACTCTTTGTTGCATAGCTTTTGATGCTCTAAGCTGCGGTTTGCGAACAATCAAATATACTTTAGATGCAAGTTGAGAGAGATAAGTAGCTTCTTCGCAAGCGGTGTCTCCTCCTCCTACTACTGCGACTACTTTATTTTTGTAGAAGAATCCATCACATGTAGCGCAAGCCGATACTCCCGATCCTCGTAGTCGTTGTTCGGATTCCAAACCGAGATATTTAGCGGTTGCTCCGGTTGCAATAATTACGATTTCTGCTTCTATGTTTACCCCTTCGTCAGAGGTCAATTTAAAAGGTCTGTTAGAAAAATCTACATCAGTAATTAATCCCCAGCGTATATCTGCTCCAAATCGTTCGGCTTGATTTTTAATATCTTCCATCATTACGGGTCCTGTTACTCCCTGCGGATATCCGGGGAAGTTCTCTACTTCGGTGGTTGTCATTAATTGTCCTCCTGCTTCCAATCCTTGATATAATACGGGGTCCATGTTTGCACGTGCTGCATAAATAGCGGCGGTATATCCTGCGGGACCGGAGCCAATAATCAAACACTTTATTCTCTCTACTTTTCCTAAGACATCAATAATAGATGATTTGTCTGTTTGTATTTCAATTTTTTTAAAGAAACTCATGGTTGTTGATTTTTAATATTTTATTTTGTCAAAATTAGTTCCAAAAGCTGCTGCTACTTTAGCTTCGGTGATGAAAGCATTTTTATCGGTTTCAGCAATGATGCGTCTGATTTTTATTTTCTCATGTTTTCGGATGATGACAATAAGCACGTCTATGTCCGATTTAGAGTACCAACCTATTCCTTTTACCATAGTTACTCCTCTTCCTACTTCGTGACTTATTCGGTCTGCTATCTCGCTACTTTTGTGAGAGATGACTGTCAGTTGATATGACTGTTTGGCACCTTCTAACAACAAATCCAACGTATATGCAAATACTGCCATCACTACATATCCAAAAATAACTGTCTCAAAATCAAAAGAAATCAAATATGAGGAGGCAATGAAAAATATGTCTAAGTATAAAATGACTCTACCTGGTGTAATGTTTCTATACTTATTTATTATCAGTGCTATAATATCTGTTCCACCGGAATTGCCGCCGTTAAGAAAAGCTATCGCAATACCTATTCCAGCTATTGCTCCGCCGATGAGTGCTGACATGAATTTTTCATCAGGGATAGGTGGCTTAATAAATGGTGGCAAAATAAGTAGAAATAGCGAAATCATCGCTATTCCATATATTGAGGAGACTCCAAATCGCGCGCCGAGAATTTTTATCGCCAGCAACACGAGAATAGAATTGATTATCAGATAAGTAACACCTACGGGAAATCCTGAGGCATAATAAATGATAGAAGATAGTCCGGTTACTCCTCCTCCTACTATTTCGGCAGGTATAAGAAAAGCTACCCAAGCTAAGGCATTGATAAACAGACCTAATGTTATCAAAAAATAAGATTTGACAAAACTAAAATTTTTTTTCTTTTCCATAGCTAAAAAAATAAGATTAAATTATTAACATTGCATCACCAAAAGGTCCGAATCTATATTTTTCGGCTACTGCTATGTCGTATGCGTTCATAACTAATTCAAAAGTTCCAAAAGCAGCAACCGACATAAGCATCGTTGAGAGTGGTAGATGAAAATTTGTAAGCAATCGAGTGGGAATGCTAAAATCATACGGTGGGAATATAAACTTGTTTGTCCACCCATCAATTGGTTTCAATCTGTGCATGGTAGACACCGAGCTTTCCAGAGTTCTGATTACCGTAGTTCCGACTGCAAAAACATTGTATTTATTCTCTTTTGCGTGATTGACGGCATCCGCTGTTTCTTGTGGAATAATTATTTTTTCCGATTCGGTTTTATGCTTAATAAGGTCTTCCACGTCCACGCTTTTGAAATTTCCGAGTCCTACGTGCAATGTTATCTCGCAAAGTTTTACTCCTATCAGTTCTAATCGCTTCAATAAATTGCGGCTGAAGTGGAGTCCCGCTGTGGGGGCTGCTACCGATCCTTCTATTTTGGCATATATAGTTTGATAGCGTTCTTTATCTGAGGGAACAGGATCTCTTTTCAAGAATTTAGGAATTGGTGTCTCGCCCATCTTTTCAAGTATTCGTTTTAGTTCTTGATAGTCGCCATCATAAATAAATTTTATCGTTCTCCCGCGTGACGTAGTGTTATCTACTACCTCTGCGACAAGCATGTCGTTAGGACCAAAATAGAGCTTATTCCCTATTCGTATTTTGCGAGCCGGATTTACAAGGACATCCCAGAGTCTCAAATCTTTATCCAACTCTCGCAATAAAAAGACTTCTATTTTTGCCCCTGTTTTTTCCTTATTCCCATACAGCTTAGCCGGAAAAACTTTCGTATTGTTGATAACCATAACATCATTGTCATTGAAATATTCTGGTATATCAATGAATTTACGATGCTCTATGGTCTTCTCTTTTCGATTTAATACCATCATCCGCGAATCTTCACGATTTTCCAAAGGGAATTTCACCAGCAATTCGTCAGGCAAATAAAATCTAAATCTTGATAGTTTCATATATAACTTTTTAATTATTTCGTAGTCTAAAAATCTAAATACTGCTTAGTTGTTATTTTATCTAAATTATTTATTTTTAACTCTTTAATAACCACTGTTTCAATAAATTTCTTCTTTTCGGTCTTCTTAGAATCATTATTCATCATATCATAAGTTACCTCCGATGCGATGGACTTCAAATAAGTAATCGCATCTTGTTGTTGATAATCCGTTGTTACAGTGTATTTTACGTTCTCTGTTTTATAATCGGTTTTACTATTGTCATAATAAAAAGAACGTCCCATACAAGACAAACTACTTGCAGTGACTTCTATTTTATTGGTAATCACCGAAAAATTGGCTTTGCGAATCATTATCTCTCCTTTGTAAGTTTTAGCAAAGATGTCGTTAGTATTTTGAATTGCCGGCGTTTTACAAGTATAATAGATTATCCAGACCGAGTCTTTGTCATAAAAACTGTCTTTCAATATCAAATCATAATCTTTGTTTTGTTCTGCATCTAAAATATTTCCTGTGAATTTTAAAATATCGGACTTCAAAATTTCCTCTATATTTACAAAACCTTCGGCTATACTGCTGGGTTTGAAATCTTTAGTAGAAGAAGTAAAATTATAACCTAAATTTTTATATGCCTCTTCTTGCGTGCTTCGTAAATATCCGAGATTGTCGTAATAATTAACATTTATTTGTCTTGTTTTTAGAAGTTTTACGCCGGTATATTCTTTTGCCGAATAGTCAAAGATATAATTATAAGAGTTTTGCAAACAGTTTATAGACAAGTTATTACTTACATTTTTTAAGATAGTGTAAGGGTACAAAGATTTTGCGACAACATTAACTTCCTCTATTTTAAAATCTTTTGGGATAAGCTCTATTATGACATCTGTTTTGTTTTTAAATTTTTTAATCGGCAAGAAATTCTTTTCATAACCTACATAAGAAATATTGAGAATTGCGTCAGCATATTTTATGTCAAGTGTAATAGCAAAAGTTCCATCGTAATCTGTTGTCGTCCCCACAATTCCTTCTATTCCTATATTTACAAAAGCAAGCGGTTCTTTGGTTTTTTTATCAATAATTTTTCCTTTGATAAAAATTTGTTCGTCATAGATATTAGCAAATGTATTAATACTTATTGCATTGAAGATAATTAAAAAAAATAAAACAACATTTTTCATAGCTATATTTTATTTTGTAGTTTTAGGAAAATCTATGGCGAGTCCTTTCTTCATTGTTTGTGTGGAAAAAAAACTTGCGTCAACTTTAACGTTAAAAATAATATTATCCATTGTTACAATAGTCTTATTATCAGGGTTTTCGGTGGTTATAATTTCATAAGTAGTAGGAATTTCGCGTTTGTCTATTGTTTTAATATCGTATGCGAGTTCCGTTTTGACAAGATATAACTCGTCGTCGTAGTATTCTGTTTTTAGCAGCAGGTCTCCGGTTTTAGATATCCATCTGATTTGTTTGCCCCAGATGACTTCGTCTCCTGTTTTTTGGGTACATTCTATTTTGTAGCAGTCTTTACCTGCCACGTTTTCTGTGGCTAATATTTTGTGGGAGTAATATTCTACGATTGCTGCTTCGTTCAGGAGTTCATCGTTAGAGAAGTCAGACCCCATCCAACCTTGTGCGAGCATTGAGGGTCCAAGTTTGATAGTTTTATTGATAGTAGGATTCCAACTCCACATTTCATCTTTAGATTTCAAAAAGCTTTGTCCGGCTTCTTTAGATGGAGAAGTTACAAGCGTGAGTCCATAGTCGCTACCGAGACTACAGCTTTTAAAAGATACTGTTCTCTCCCATTTAGGACGTACTATTTTCATAGACATCTCCATGTAGGAGGATTCTCCTTGCATCATAGAATTAGACTTCTTAACTATTTCGGTAGCATCTTGTGCCATTGTGCCAATATAAGTGATTATTAATACGAGTGTTAAATAAAATGTTTTCATTGTATAATAAATTTAAAAATATTTCGCTAAAGTATAAATAATTTTTAATATAATCAAAATATTTTTGAAAAAATAAAATAGTATTATTTTGCACAAAAATTTTACCATTTTTTTTTTTTTTGAAAAAAATATTTATCTTTGTTTTTAAAATGATTATTCGGAACTAAAATGTTAAACCAGAATTTACAACAGAAGTTATTACAAAAGCTTTCGCCACAACAGATTCAGCTAATCAAGTTGTTGGAAGTACCTACTATTCAGTTAGAACAACGTATAAAGAAAGAGATAGAAGAAAATCCTGTATTAGAAGAAGGAAAGAGTGATGAAGATGAAATAAAGTTTGAGGACGATGATTATGATGATACCGACGGTGACTTGGATTCTTCTGCCGATGAGCAGTACGGTGATGACTACGAATTTGAAGAGGAAAAAGAAACCTATAAAGCTGATGAAGAGTTCGTGCTATCTGATTATATTGACGAGGAAGAGGTGCCTGCTTACAAGTTAGAAATAAATAATACTTCCAAAGATGACAGGAAATCAGAAGTCCCTTATTATGAGATGGATTCTTTTCGTGAGCATCTACTCGCACAACTCGGTTTACGAACCATGTCAGATAAAATGCGCTCTATTGCAGAATATATCATTGGCAACATAGACGATGATGGATATCTTAGACGAGAGTTAGAAGATATAGTTGATGACATGACATTTATTCAAAATGTTAGTTCCACAATGGAGGAGGTGCAAGAAGCTTTAAAAATGATACAAGATTTTGACCCGTCTGGAGTGGCGTCTCGCACTTTACAGGAATGTTTGCTGTTGCAGCTGGCACGCAAACTCGCCACGCAAGACGATGAAAACAGCAAATACGTAAAGCTTGCACACGACATATTAGCAAACTTCTTTCTAGAATTTTCAAAAAAACATTATGATAAAATCATAAGTAAGTTTGATATAACAGATAAACAGATGAAGCACGCTATAGCAGAGATATTAAAGCTTAATCCCAAACCGGGCGGAAATTTTAGCGTGCAGCTTTCTAAGGTGGCACAGCATATTGTTCCCGACTTTATCTTAGAAGAACACAATGACGAGCTGATTTTACATTTGAACTCTAAAAACATTCCCGATTTAAAAATAAATAAGACATACATAGAAATAATAGAGAACATTTCTAAGGACAAGAAGAACGAGCAAAAAGAAAAAGATGCTATCACGTTTGTAAAACAGAAGTTAGACTCGGCTAAATGGTTCATAGACGCTATTAAGCAGCGACAAAACACGCTTCAAATTACAATGCAGGCGATAATAGATTATCAGCGCCAATATTTTAATGATGGAGACGAGACGATGCTCAAACCAATGATATTGAAAGATATAGCGGAGAAAACTAATCTTGACATCTCTACTATTTCACGAGTGGCGAACAGTAAATATATACAGACTCATTTTGGAATCTTTCCACTCAAATTCTTTTTCTCCGAAGGCATGCAAACAGACTCAGGCGAAGAGGTGTCTACCAGAGAGATAAAGAAAATACTGAAAGATTGTATAGATAACGAGAGTAAAAAACGTCCGCTGACAGATGAACGACTTGCGAAAATACTGCAAGACAAAGGTTATCAGATAGCTAGACGCACCGTGGCTAAGTATCGTGAACAAATGAACATACTCGTGGCACGTCTGCGAAAAGAACTATAGTCAATAGGATAATTTTAAGCTTAATTAGTTCACTTTTTTTGAAAAAATTATCTAATTAGTGAATTTAATATAATTTATTTTTTATATTTGCAAATGATTAGTTTAGTTTTGTAATTTATAATAATAAAAAATAATGAAAAAGAATGATAAGGTGAAGGAGAAAGATAACTTAAAGGAGATAGATGACATGAAGGAAAATGATAACCTAAAAGAGAAAGGAAAAAAGAAGAAAAAAGAAAAGAAACGGGATAAAATCCTTTCGCATCAAGAGTCGTCCAATAATTCAAAGTTGTTGCACAAAACTGAAGATTTTAAAGCGTTGGAAAATAAGAAGAAGTTATCTAAGAAATTTTATGATGAGGAGTTGTTGCGGCTGCAAACCGAATTAGTAACTTTTCAAGAGTACGTCAAACAAAAAGGATTACGGGTAATGGTCGTCTTTGAAGGTAGAGATGCTGCCGGAAAAGGTGGAGTTATAAAACGAATCACTGAGCATTTGAATCCGAGATATTGTAGAGTAGTTGCACTTGGAGTCCCTACGGAGAGAGAAAAAAGCCAATGGTATTTTCAGCGTTATGTAACACATTTTCCTGCTGCAGGTGAAATTGTTTTGTTTGACCGCAGTTGGTACAATAGAGCAGGAGTGGAGCGAGTTATGGGATTTTGTACCGAAGAGCAATATCAAGAGTTTTTACGTTCATGTCCACAATTTGAAGCCATGCTGATACGCTCCGGTATCATCCTTGTAAAATACTGGTTCTCAGTTAGTATGGAAGAGCAGGAACGCAGATTTCAATCCCGTATAAAAGACCCTACCAAGCGATGGAAGTTTAGCATAACAGATTTGGAATCACGAGACAAATGGGTAGAATATTCTAAGGCAAAAGATGAAATGTTTGCGTACACAGACACAAAGGTGTCGCCTTGGTTGGTAGTTAATTCGGAAGTAAAGAGAAAAGCGCATCTGAATTGTATAGCACATCTGTTGAGTGTGGTAAAATATGAAAATCTTACTAAGGTTATATCTACTTTACCTAAGCGAAATGTTAGTCAGAGCTATGTTCGTCCTCCTATTACGGAGCAAACTTTTGTGCCAGAGGTATATTAAAATTGCGTGATATTTGAAGATTTGACAACTTTTTAAAAGTTGTCAAATCTGTAATTTTAACGCATTCCTGTTTTCTACCAATATTTAATCCCTAACGGGATTTTTTTTTTTAGTCCCGTTAGGGACAAGATATGGGTAGCATTGGGGGATT
>DYQJ01000338.1 GCA_020719345.1 Draconibacterium orientale
TTGATAAGTGTTTTTTCTTGACCTACAAATCCTAAATCAAATTTTACAACATAAGCCCGTATAATACTCACTAAGTTTAAATTTACATCTACATGTTTTTTCTTTGCAGGAGAATGTATAATTATCTCGCCATTAATATATTCCGATTTGTGTTGTTCGGCTATTTCGTTTAAAAAATATTCGTATTTTTCGACAGAAATTTCCTGTTCTGATAGTTTTACTATCGTTGTATTTATTTTAGTTTCCATATATTTTTTTTTGCAAATATAACAAAATTTTGATAAATGATCAAATAAAAAGATGATTTTAAATATTTTACTTTGTCCAACTTTATACGGATAGCCAAACTACACGAAAAACAAAATTAATTTCGTGTAGTTTTGTGTTTTTCGTGGCAATGTTTATAAGTTATCATCAAAATGTTGAGTTATTTTTCGCTTCAAGTGGATTCTATCGTAACCTTGTACGTTATGTTCGCTTGTCGGATAGATAAAATAGTCAAGCAAAACTTTTTCTTCTATACATTTCTCTACAAACATAATAGAATTTTGCCATACTACCACAGGGTCAATTACTCCATGTATTATAAGATGTCGTCCTTTCAAGTTTTTAGCTTGGTTGAGTAAACTGGCTTTTTTATACCCTTCCTGATTTTCTTGCGGAGTGTCCATGTAACGTTCTCCATACATGACCTCGTAATATTTCCAATCTATGACCGGTCCCCCTGCTACTCCTACTTTAAAAATTTCAGGGTAATTAGTCATAAGTGAGGTACTCATAAATCCGCCGTAGCTCCATCCGTAAACACCTATTCTGTCCATGTCGGCATAACCGAGTGTTTTTAAGAACTCTATGCCTTTTATTTGGTCTTTCATTTCGTTTTGTCCGCAGTTACGGTGAATAATACTTTCAAACTCAAAACCACGATTATCTGAGCCGCGATTATCTACGGTAAACAAAATATACCCTTTTTGTGCCATATAAAAATCCCACAACGAAGCGCCGCCGAGCCATGAATTTTCTATCAGCTGCGCATGCGGACCGCCATATACATAAACGATGACCGGATATTTTTTTGTTTTGTCATAATTAGGAGGAGTGATGAGCCGATAATATAAGTCTGTTTTATCATCTGCCGCCTTGATAGTGCCAATTGTAAGATTGCCGAGAGTATAATTTTTGTAAGGATTTTCAGCAGTTAAAATATTTCGTATCAGCTTATTATCCATAGAAAATAAAGTCGCCGAGTAAGGAACTTCAGTGCTTGAGTAAGTATCCAAAAAGTATTTGGCATCGGTAGAAATATATACTTCGTGCATTCCTTTGTCAGATGTCAATTTTGTCATCTCTAAATTTTTCATGTTTATTTTATGGGCATGTTGTTCTATTGGACTGTCTTTTGTGGCATATATAAAAAGGTTTTTCTCGTCTATATCAAAAGTTATAATGTCTTTTACTATCCACTCTCCTTTTGTAACTTGTTTAATCAAAACTCCTTCGGTATCATACAAATATAGATGTTTGTATCCGTCTCTCTCGCTGTACCAGAGAAATTGGTTCGGGGTGTTCTTCAAGAAGTGGAGACGTTTTTCCGGTTCTACGTAGCGGTCGTTTTTTTCTTCAAATAATGTTTTCAAAAGTTCACCTGTTTTGGCATCGTACTTATTTAATTTTAAATGATTTTGTTCCCGATTGAGGACCGCTATAAAAATATATTTTTCATCAGGTGACCATGTTATGCAAGTTAAATATTGTTCCCGCGGTTCTCCTGTTTTGAGAAAAGTAGTTTTTTTGTTTGCTATATCATATACTCCGAGTGTTACTTCTTCACTTTTTTCGCCTGCCATCGGGTATCTAATAGGTTTATTTTCAGCCATTGGTGTTGTGTAATCGGTGATAGGATATTCAGCTACCATTGTTTCGTCTTTGCGATAATATGCTATAAAATTTCCATTCGGCGACCAAAAGATGCCTCTATCTATACCAAATTCTTGTCTGTGAACGTAATCCGACCCGCAAACTATTCCAGAATTAGTTTCGGAAGTAATGGCAATACTTTTGGAATCTATTTTTATATAGTGCAAATTATTCTCTACTGTATATGCAACTGCTTTTGCATCAGTGTTATAAAATACTTGCGCCGCATTTTCAGGAAGTGTTACTACATTACTTATTTTTTTTTCTACAATGTTGTAAGTAAAAATATAATTTTCGTTTTGCAGATAGAAACTATTTTCGTCTATCCAATTAAGTCCGTATAAATAAGACAATTGCGGTATAGACAGCTTAGCTAATTCGGTATTAATATCCTTCATTTCACAGATGACATTCGTCTTATCATTTTTAATATTCGCCTCCACTATCTTCTCCCAGTCTTCTGTATAAATAAAATTTGTTGCGTTACGCCATGATGGCTGACTTAGATTTTCGGGTAAAAACTTACGATATTGTCCAATGACAGCATCTTCTATTGTTAATTCTTTGGTTTGTGCAGAGAGCCACAACGTAGTAATTAACAAACACAATGACAAAAAAATTCTTCTCATGTTATATATCTTAATTATTAATATTATTACTACAAAAATAATATTTTTAAATTAAAATAAACAAAACTAAAATAAAAAAAATATATTTGCCAAAAAAAATTAACTGATGAGATTAATAGTTTTTATTCTGGTGTTTTTA
>DYQJ01000097.1 GCA_020719345.1 Draconibacterium orientale
ATCAGTAAATTTGAATTTTGGTCACTATTTTTATACGCTACCAAAATATTTACAAATTAATCTTTCAAAAAAAATATTTACAATTAATTTCATCAAGTATTTTTCTAATTTCTATTTTCTCCTTTTTTGAGAGTCTATTTCTATATAATTCAAGAACTTCAATATTTGACAACAACTTTACATCTAACGTAAAATTTGTAATATGGTTAAAAGATAAATCCAAAGATTTTAAATTTTTAAGATTAGAAATTTCAGTTGGTAAGTATTTTATTTTGTTATTGTTTAAATCTAAACTTTCCAAATTTTCCAAATTTCCAAATTCTGATGGAAGTGATTTTAATTTATTTTCATATAATAGAAGATGTTTTAAATTTGTAAGATTACCTATTTCAATAGGAATAGTTTTTAAATCATTTTGTTCTAAATCTAAATTTACCAAATTTACCAAATTTCCAAATTCCGATGGTAGCGTTTTTAATTTATTTTCATGTAATTCAAGTTGTATTAAGTTAGTAAGATTACCTATTTCAATAGGAATACTTTTTAAATCATTTTGACTTAAAAATAAAGATTTTAAATTTATTAGACTACCAATTTCTACTGGAAGAAAAGATAAGTTATTTGAATGCAAATCTAAATCTTCTAAATTTGTTAGACAATTTATCCCCGTTGGTAATTTTTTAATTTCATTTTCGCACAAATCTAAGAATACTAAGTTAGTGAGTTTATTAATTTCGTTTGGAATTATTACTAATTTATTTTCTCTTAGATTTAAACTTGTTAAATTTACTAAATTAAAAATTTCTGCTGGCAAATCAGTGATTTGATTATCTTGTAATTCTAAAAAAGTTAAATTTTTTAGTTCTCCTATTTCTTTCGGAATTTCCTTTAATTGATTTATTCCTAAATATAGTATTGAAAGATTTGATAAACTACTAATTTCATTCGGAATTTTAGTTATCATATTGTATCCTAAATTCAATTCGGTCAAATTAGATAATTTCAGTAATGGTGATGGAAATTCGACAATATTATTTATAAATAAATCAAGATATTTTAAATTTTGAAAATTTTGAAAAGTAGCAGGCAATTCGATAATTTCGTTAGATGATAAAATTAAAGTATCTAATTTAGTAAGATTTCCAAATTCAGTGCATATTTCCGATATATTATTTCCGAATAAATTAAGATTTAATAAGTTCAATAAATTACAAATTTCATCAGGGATTTTAATTATTTGATTAGAAGATATATCTAAATCAATTAAATTAGTTAAATTTGTAAAACTTTTTGGTAGTTCAATTATTTCATTATCTGATAAATCAAGTTTTTTTAAATTTATTAGATTTCCGATTTGTTCAGGAATTTTTTCAATGTTATTTTTTGACAAATCTAAAATTTTAAGATTAGTTAAATTTCCTATTTCGTAGGGAATTTCAACTATTCGTGTATTTGAAATTACGAGTTTCTCCAAATTTACTAAATTTACAATTTCTTTTGGAATATCGTTTAACTTTGTTATAGATGAATTACTTGTAATTATTAATTGTTTTAATTCAATATTATCGAAAATAATACTATGCAATGAATCTAAGAATTTTGAATCTAAAACTAAAATTTCAGTATTTTCTGAATTTTCTATTGCTAATTTCGTATATTCTAAGCTTGATATTGTTTGCGAATTTGAAATTATACCAATAAACACAAAACTGAAAATTAAAACAAATTTTTCCATTTTAAATGTATTACAATTATATATTCTACTATCTTTTAAAATATGTTATTTTATTTATTATTTTTACTTTATAGAGCATAACGACAGACTGTCTAAAAGCGCAAAGGTAACCTTTTTAGATTAAATGCAAATTTTTTTCAAAAAAAATGAATTTAGAACAATTTAGTGAAATTTATTTAATTAAATAGACCGAATATTATAAATTTGTATATCTTTGTACACAAATATAATAGAAAAAAATATGTCCAAAAAAAGAAAAATTTATTACGATAATTCAGCACTTGAATGTCAGAGGTAGAGTTATACCACATGGAATATACGATATGAGAATGAATAAAGGTTACATAAGCATCGGTAATTCACATGAAACAGCAGCATTTGTTGTAGATAACTTAAAATGGTGGTGGTTAGAATATGGTTCAAAAGAATATCCAGATGCAACAACAATATTGATTTTTTGTGATTGTGGTGGAGCAAATGGATATAGACATCATTTATTTAAAAAACTTTGGTAGTGTAAATTTTTAAGTGATAAATTTTTTGAACCATATAAGGCATATAAGAACATATAAGGTTTATAAGTATTATCACTGGAAAAATTACAGTTCCAAATTTTTTGTAGCAAAAAGACAAAAAGTAATTCATATTAGTACATTTGTATTGTTTTGTTTGCTTTTTGTTTTTTGTTAAATCATTGATATTCAATTAAAACCTATTATTGAGAACTTACCAAATTTATTAGATAGAGTTATTGAAAAGAAAAAAGAAATAGAATTAGAAACAACCGATTTATTGGAATTTCAAAAAACGGAATGGAACAAAATAGGGATTAATATTTTGAATTGGTGTTGTAGCTTAGGGCATGTGCCGATAGCTAATTTCCAAACAAAAGTATTTTGATTGATTAATTGTAATTTTTATTCTTATTTTATTGTTTTATAGAAAACTTATTTATATTTGCATAATAATTCTAAACTATAAAATTTTAAAGATATGGAAATTACATTTGACGGCGGAAAAGTTATTACAGCACACATGGATGGCGGACACATTATACGAACCGACCAACCTATTTACGGCGGAGGCGAAGACACTGCACCTTCACCTTTTGATTTATTTCTGGCTTCTATCGGTACTTGTGTCGGCATTTTTGTTAAATCATTTTGTGACCAACGTAAACTTGACTCCTCCGGAATCAAAATAATACAAAATATAGAATACGGCAGTAGCGGACTCCCCGAAGAAATAACATTAGATATGAAATTACCATCTGATTTCCCCGAACGTTACAAAGCCGCAGTTATAAATCTTGCCGAACTTTGTAAAGTCAAGAAATCTATCGTAAGTCCGCCTGTTTTTAAAGTCATCACAAGTGAAAATATTTAATCTTTTAATTTATATAAATAATGAACTCCTTAAATCTAAGTTTTGACACCCAGCTAATACATGCCGGAGAAATAGATGACAAATTTGGTAGCGCGACAGTTCCTATCTATCAAACTTCTACTTTCAAATTTGAAAGTGCTGACCACGGTGCTAAATGTTTTGCCGGAGAAGCAAAAGGTTACATTTACACCCGAATAGCAAACCCTACCATAGATGCTCTAGAACGACAACTTGCAATACTTGAAAACGGACATGGCGGTATTGCCGTAAGCTCAGGAATGGCTGCCGCTACTACTGTTTATTTAACGCTGATGAGCAGCGGAGACCACATCGTTAGCACCGGCGCAATTTACGGACCCGCACGCGGAATCATGGAAAGCCAATTAAATAGATTTGGATTAGAAGCAACATACTTAGACACCGCTGATATACAAGCCGTAGAAAAAGCCATCCGCCCTAATACAAAACTTATATATCTCGAAACACCGGCAAATCCGACAATGACAATAACTGATATAAAAGAGTGTGCCGAATTAGCTCATAAAAATAACTGCTTATTAGTAGTGGACAACACTTTTTGCAGTCCTTATTTGCAACGACCATTAGACTTCGGAGCAGATGTTGTATTCCACTCAATGACAAAATTTATCAACGGACATGCTGATATAGTAGCAGGTATTATCATCGCTAAAAATCCAGACATCTATAAAAAACTTAGAAATATGATGATTCTACTCGGCTGCAACATGGACCCGCATCAAGCATACATGGTATTACGAGGATTAAAAACTCTCTCCATAAGAATAGACCGAGCAACAGAAAACGCCCTAAAAGTAGCCGAATATTTAGAACAACACCCTAAAGTAGAATGGATAAAATACCCGGGACTAAAATCTTTTGACCAATACGAACTTGCTAAAAAACAGATGAAATCAAGCGGCTCAATGATAAGCTTTGGTTTAAAAGGTGGATATGAAGCAGCTAAAAAACTCATGGACTCCGTACAGCTGGCAATCCTTGCGGTCTCTCTTGGTGGAGTAGAAACATTAATTCAACATCCTGCCTCAATGACGCACTCTAAAGTCTCTAATGCAGATAAATTGAAAGTTGGTATAACTGCCGACTTAATTCGTTTTTCTGTAGGAATAGAAGACGTTAATGACATTATAAATGATTTAAAACAAGCATTGGAAAAAATTTAATATTTTTACCTATGGAAGAAAAGGCAAACATTTCTGATTATATTAGTTTAACCATTTTAGATGCAATTTTAGATAATTACGCAGATGACTATCCGGGTATTTGTCTGGCAATTAATGACTTGAATGAAAATATTTTGGTCTATAAAAATTTTCATCCTATATGCTTTAATTACAATCGTAAGAACAAAGAAACAGAACGGCTTTGTATTCAATGTAATACCCATATTACTGAATACCTAAAAACTAATGATTATATAGAACATAAATGTGGAAACGGTATAGTGGACATTGCCTTTCCTATCAAACATGAAGGAATACGGATAGGAACTTTTTATATCGGACAAATTTTTATTGAAGATGATGTCACACCGATAGATTTTTTTTGAAGAACATGCACTAAATAACGATATAAATATTAAAGAATACGTGGCACAAGCCCGAACTATCATAACTCTCTCGCGAAAAGATATAAACAGATTAGTAGAAAAAGTAAAATCTGATATATTAGAGATAATTAATTCATAATATTTGCGTCTTTGCGGTTTAAATTAACCACTTCACCGCAAAGACTCATAAACGAAAATATCCTCTATTTTTTTAACCTCTAAAAAGGTTCTTGAATGACTTTTGTGGAAAACTTTGCGAAACTCTGCGAAAAACTCTGCGAGAAATTGATAATCAAAAGTTTCACGCAAGATTTGAAATCAAATTTCTTAAAAAATCAGGTATTTCACAAAAATCATTGAAGAACCAAAATCTTTTATGTAATAAATACAGTTTTTTTGATAATATTTTTTCTTTTTTTATCTTTGCGAAAAATAAAAAATAATTAATTTATAAAAAAATGGTAGAATTTTTAATTGCATTATTGACATTAACATTCTTAGAAGTTGTCTTAGGAGTAGATAATATTATTTTCATCTCCATCGTAACCAACAAATTACCAGGAGCTCAGCGTCCCAGAGCGCGATTTATTGGACTTGGTTTTGCTTTATTATTTCGTATAACATTGTTAATTACGCTTACGATAATAATAAAACATTTGACTACACCTTTGTTCACTGTTGCCGGTCTTGGATTTAGTGTGCGGGAGTTAGTGCTGGCAGCCGGCGGATTGTTTCTTTTAGCCAAAAGTGTCTCCGAGGTGCATCATAAAATGGAGGGAGTTGCCGAAGAACATACCGAAAAGAAGGCAATTTCATTTTCTCGTACTGTTATTCAGATAGTTATGATTGATATTGTCTTCTCATTTGACTCTATCCTCACAGCAATAGGACTGACAGATAATCTGCAGGAGATAGAAGCAATGATAGTAATGATTAGTGCAGTTATTGTCTCTATGGCAATTATGCTCATCTTCTCTGGACGAATTAGTAAATTTATAGGTGAACATCCTACTTTAGAAATTTTGGCGTTATCTTTCCTTATCCTCATCGGCTTTATGCTCGTCCTTGAAGCAGTGCATCAAGAGGTGCCTAAGGGCGTTATCTATTTTGGCGTCTTCTTCTCGCTTGCAGTAGAGCTTGTTAATATGCGAATGCTTAAAAAACAAAGCAAAGTAAAGCTCAACCGCAAAATAAAAGACGAGATAGACGAAACCAAAACAAATATTTCTGATAAATGATATAAAAAAAAGAAAAAAAACTTGCTTCTTACAAAAAAAAAGAGTACATTTGTAGAAATAATAAATAAATAAATTTTTATGATAAGAAATATTGTATTTGACATTGACGGTGCTATAACTGTTTCCTCGAGTTACGACAAAGAACAGGTAGAAAAAGAAGTAAAGAAAAATATGGGAGAAGAATTTTTTGAGAAATATTGTATAACAGCATATAATTATCCGCACTATATTTTCCCCGGATATTATGCTTTATTTCAATGGTTACACTCCGTAGGAGCAAAAATCTTCTTCTTCAGCTCCGGCATAGAAGAGAGAAATATTGATTTTGCACAAAAAGTAACAAAACGTGCATTCGGAGACATGGAAATCGGTATAGAGTCACGTGTATTTTCGCGTCAGCATTGTATAGACACCCATTCATTGCCGGACGAAGATAAAGAAAAATATCAAAGTATATTCTATGGACAAAGAAAGAAGAAACTATCTGGAATAGTTGTGCCGGCTGAAGAAGTACCTTATACGCTGCTTCTGGACGACGACTGTACTTATATGGTAAAAGGCGAAGAATGTAACTTCATTGGCTTGACATATACATACCAATATCTAAGATCCAGCTCTGATTTTAGTACTATGGAAGAGTACAGCATATTTTACAAAGCTTATTATGTCGCCGGTTTCTTATCGGCAGCATTTGAGATGAGTGAACAAAAAAATATGACACTTTGCGAAGCCGCGAAATATTTACAAACTGAAGCCGAAGGCAAAGAATTTAACAAACACTTCTCATTCCCAAGCATCCAAAGAAAAGAATATTATATAAAAGGTCTGGAAATACTAAGGAAATTTGATGATACTTTAAATTTTTCTAAACCAATAGAAGACGCTAACTAAAATCAATAACAAGAAAATTTTTGTTAGCTGTTAATTAAAAGTTTTAATTAACAGCTAACAATTATTAGTTAGTAAAATTTAAAAAATAACTTCGGAATTTATAATTTACAACTACTTGATATTCAAGTAAAAGCCAAATTATAATTCTTAATTTATAATTTATAATTTACTTATCAATTAATTATCTATTATTAATTATCAATTATTAATTCTCAATGATTTTAGAACGCACCATTAATGACCGCTTGAAAATAGATATAGAAGATATAAATTTTTACGGACCCGATGCTAATAAAAAAGAACTGTTGATTTATGAAAATACGGACAAAAGCAACGAAGACAACGAAGTAGCGAAGCACATTATTACAGAAAAAGAAGTGGACAAGAAATTTATCCATTTTGTTAATAATTGTCATCGCCTTCAAAATGATGAACAGAAGAACTTAATCAACAAAGCGTATATACTCGCAAAAGACGCACACAAAGGAGCAACGCGAAACTCCGGTGACGCTTTTATAAATCATCCCGTAGAAGTAGCAATTATCGTAGCAGACGACATAGGTTTAGGAAGCAAATCTGTTGCCTCCGCAATATTACATGACGTAATAACTAACACCAATTACACCATAGAAGACATAGAGCATATTTTCGGAGATAAAATATCTTCTATTGTGGACAATCTCGCCAAAATTAAAGGAACATCACAATATTTTACCAAAGACCAATCTGATGTGTACAGAAAACTACTATTTAGCATCTCCGAAGATATACGTATAATATTTATTAAACTCGCAGACCGACTACATAACATGCGAACTTTAGAAACCTTAGAACCGAAACGAAGAAAACAAATCGCTTATGAAACACAATATATCTATGCGCCACTGGCACACCGATTAGGACTGTTTAAAATCAAATCCGAATTAGAAGACCTGGCATTCAAATATTTAAACCCGCAAGAATATTTCTTCATCGCCGATAAAATCACGGAAAATGCCAAAAAAGAACAAATTTATATGAACCGGTTTTCGCTACCTATAATCGCCGAACTAATAAAACGAAATATCAAATTTGAAATCAAGAGCCGACTAAAAAGCATAACATCTATATGGAACAAGATACAAAACAAAAAAGTCACATTTGAAGAAATTTATGACATACTCGCAATCCGAATCGTGATAGACCCACAAGAAATAGAAAACGAAGTCAGCGAGTGCATGGAAATATATAATATTCTAACTCAAAAATATCGCCCCAACACTGAACGAACACGAAACTGGCTCGGAGATAAAAAGAAAGACAACGGATACGAAGCTCTCCATGTAACGCTACTGGGCGAACAAAACAAATGGATAGAAGTGCAAATTAGAACCCGACAAATGGACGAAGTAGCCGAACTCGGATTTGCCGCGCATTGGAAATATAAAGGAATAGAAGACAAAAAAATGGAGTTTGATAAAAAAATTATTGAACTGAAAAAATGCCTCGAACAAATTGATAACAACGACTTTGACTATCACGAAAATTTTAAAATTCTTTTTACTACCGAAATAATTATTTATTCTAATAAAGGGAACGAATATATATTGCCCGTAGGTGCGACAGCCCTTGACTTTGCATTCTTCATTAGTGTAGAAACAGGAAAAACTGCTATCGCAGCAAAAGTCAATAGAAAACTCGTTAGTCTTAATTATATTTTGCAGAGCGGAGACCGAGTAGAAATTATCACCTCTGCAAAAGCAGAACCTAAATCCGAATGGCTGGACATAGTAAAAACTAATCTGGCTAAAGACGAACTAAAAATAATCTTAAAAGACCGACTAATACACGAATACGAACAAGGAGTAAAAACACTATCCGAATTACTTAAAAAACACGAGTTCACTCCAAACTCCGAAATCTTTAACAGTCTGCTCGCCGAATATAAAACAAAGACTATTAAAGACTTATATATTGCTATTGGCATAAATGAAATAGAATATAAAACACTGGACGAATTTATTAAAAAGAAAAGTAGAAAGAAATTTATCAAATACTGGAAACCCGAACTAATCAAAAGATTCCAGAAAAAAGACGTGGAGATGCCATTTTTAATTGACGACAACTATGATGCCTCTAAATATATTATTTCTAACTGCTGCAACCCCGTACCAGGAGACGAAGTGATAGGAATACAAAAAGAAAAATCCGATGTCATTTTTATTCATAAAAAAGAATGCAAAACATTAGTCGCAAATCTTAGAATAAGAGACTACAGTGAAATGCCTATCATATGGAAATCATATAAAGCCATGTCATACCTAACAAAAATAGACATAGAAGGACACGACGAATTAGGAATCATCAATAAAATAACATCAGTGGTCTCAAACGACTTGAAAGTAAATATTAAATCCCTTCATATAAACGCCAATGGAATAAGCTTCTCCGGATGGATAGAAGTATATATTTATAACAATCTACACATAGAAGAACTGTTACACAACATATCTAAAATTAACGGTATAACTAATGTAACAAGAGAGTTGGAGTAATCTCCTTTATTATTATTTTTGCACAAAGTAAACACAAATAAATATAACATCATGAAAAAAGAAAAGATTAATGTATCTGAAACAAAAAAACAAGCCGACAAAGTAGTTAAGAAACATGTATTATGGGCTATGGCAGCAGGAGCAATACCAATCCCGATGGTAGACCTCTTCGGAGTGTCGGCAATACAGCTGGACATGTTAAAACAACTTTGTAAAATCTACGACATTGACTATGACGCAAACCAAGGGAAAAACTTAGTTGCCGCATTTGTCGGAAGCACAGTAGCAAGAATTGGAGCAAGCGCTTTCAAATCTATACCCATCGTTGGCATGTTGTTAGGAACTATTTCAATGTCAATACTCTCCGGAGCAACAACATACGCAGTAGCACACGTATTTATCAGTAATTTCGAAGACGGAGTAGGAATATTTGAAATTAACTTAGAGAAAGGAGAAAAACTATTTAAAGATGCTTTCGAACGTGGAAAAGATTATGTGGAAAATCTTAAAGACGACATCGGAACAACTGTAGATTAACTATTTAAGGTTCTTAAATAATATTTGTGATTTTCACGCAAAATTGCAAAGTCGCAAAGTTTTAAAATATTGGTTTAATTTACTTTGCGTCTCTGCGTTTTTGCGTGATAATTAATTTTCCACAAAAATTATTGACGAACTCTATTTAATTGATTTACGTCTTACTGCTTTTAAATAAATAGGCAATAAGATGCAAAACTTAAATAACAATCATTTACGAATATATTTTTTCACAAAAAAATAATACTAAATTAACTAATATTATTAATTACATTTCTATTTTTGTCTTTTAATAACTATAAAAACATGATATCATAATGAGAAAATGGCGCATAGAAGATTCGGCGGAACTCTACAATATTAATGGTTGGGGAGTAAATTATTTTTCTATTAATGAAAAAGGGAATGTCATCGTTACTCCTAAAGGAAATGGTGTCCAAGTTGATTTGAGAGAACTGATAGACGAACTACAACTATTAGACGTCTCCGTTCCTGTCCTCGTAAGATTTCCGGATATACTGGACAATCGCATAGAGCAAATGTTTAATTGCTTTAAAATTGCAGCTGAAGAATACGAATATAAAGCGAAGAACTTTATAATATATCCTATCAAAGTTAATCAGATGAGACCCGTAGTAGAAGAAATTGTTAGTCACGGCAAAAAATTTAACATCGGATTAGAAGCCGGCTCTAAACCCGAACTCCATGCCGTAATTGCTATCAACACTGACAACGACTCGCTAATCATTTGTAACGGATACAAAGACGAAGATTATATAGAACTGGCGATGCTCGCACAAAAAATGGGACGCCGAATATTCCTCGTCGTAGAAAAACTTAATGAACTTAAATTAATTTCTACAATAGCTAAAAGGCATAACATAAAACCTAACATTGGAATCCGTATCAAACTCGCAAGCGCAGGAAGCGGAAAATGGGAAGACTCCGGAGGAGATGTAAGCAAATTCGGGTTAACCTCAAGCGAAGTACTAGAAGCATTAGACTTCCTCGACAAAAATGATATGAAAGACTGTTTGAAACTCCTCCATTTTCACATCGGAAGTCAAGTAAACAAGATACGCAGAATAAAAGTTGCGCTAAGAGAAGCATCACAATATTATGTCCAAATATTTCTAAAAGGTTTTGCCATAGAATTTGTGGACATAGGAGGAGGACTCGGAGTAGATTATGACGGAACACGTTCATCTAACAGCGAAAGTAGTGTTAATTACAGCATACAAGAATACGTCAACGACTCTATTTCCGCTTTTGTTGATGCCAGCAATAAAAATAATATTCCGCACCCGAACGTAATTACCGAATCAGGACGCTCACTCACTGCACATCACTCGGTACTTATTTTTGAAGTCTTGGAAACTACTACATTACCTTCATGGAAAGACGACGAAGACATAACCGAAACAGACCACGAAATGGTAAAAGAACTATATATCCTATGGGAAAAAATAAATCAGACACGAATGATGGAGACATGGCACGACGCTCAGCAAATGCGCGAAGAAGCACTTGACCTATTTAGTCTCGGTATTATGAACCTTGACACCAGAGCTAAAGTAGAACGACTATTCTGGTCTATTGCACGCGAAATATTGCAAATGGCTAACAACTCTAAACATGTCTCAGACGAAATACGACAACTTAATAAACTGCTATCAGATAAGTATTTTTGTAACTTCTCGCTTTTTCAATCGCTACCCGACACATGGGCGATAGACCAAATATTCCCTATCATTCCGATTCAACGACTTAACGAAAAACCCGAAGTGGCAACAACTCTCCAAGACGTGACATGCGACTCGGATGGGAAAATAGACAATTTCATCTCCACCAGAAATATATCTTATTATTTACCTGTCCATAATATCAAAGTGGATGAACGTTATTTCATCGGCGTCTTTCTTGTCGGAGCATATCAAGAAATACTCGGAGACCTGCACAACCTCTTCGGTGACACAAATGCCGTACACGTATCTATCCGAGAAAACGGATACGAAATAGACCAAATCATTGACGGCGAAACAGTAGCAGAAGTATTAGAATATGTCCAATATGACACTAAAAAAATGGTCAGAGCAGTAGAAACATGGGTAGCAACAGCAGTAAAATCAAAAACGATAACAATAGAAGAAGGTAAACAATTCCTCTCCAACTATCGCTCAGGATTATACGGTTACACATACTTAGAAACTTAATTTCAACAGGCAACCACATAAAGTTGGACTAATTTTTCACCACATAGCAACACAAAAAAAACTATGTTCCTGTGTATAAGTGAGTTTAATATTTTATTTTGTCCAATTTTATGTGGATAGCCAAAATTTATTGACCAAGCATTAAAATGGTTATTTGATTAAATATCACACATAATACATAATTTTGAAAACTGTAAAATTCAATAAAACTCAATGCGGAGTAGAATTGCTCATGAATGTGGGCAATTTCTCCGATTTGCCAGACGATTATTTTTCTGACGAAATTCACAATACAGATTTTTTTGAAATTTTGTTTTTTAAAAGAACAAAAGGACAAATAATTTTAAATCAGAATATTATTGAACTTGAAGATTATTCTGTTGTATTTATTTCACCATTTCAGAAAAGACAATGGAAAGTGCAAAAGGACAATATTGAAGGTCAATTTTTGATTTTCCAAGAAGATTTTTTGAACGAATTTTTCTCTGATAAATTATTGATAGCGTATAAAAATAGTGACCAAAATTCAAATTTACTGATTTTTCATATA
>DYQJ01000339.1 GCA_020719345.1 Draconibacterium orientale
TAATAGGCAAATACTAAACCTGCCTCATAATCATCTACATGTCGTTGCTTAGCATCTGCTAAATTTTCTTTAATTTGCGGAATTAAATCTATTAAAAAATCTTTTGCTGATAATTCACTTATTTTTTTTCTCATTCTGTTCTATTTTTAAGATACATTCAAGAATTTTCTTCTTATGGTTTAGTCCTTTATTAATCAGTATCTTACATATATACTTGTATTTTCTACGATGCACGTGCCATAATAAATTCATCTTCCTTAATTTCCTCTAAACCAATCTCTTGTATATCAATACCAAAAGCAATGGCTTCTTGCTGAATTATGGTTAATATATCGTAGTACGCAAATAATTTACCGTCGGTATAGTCATCTTTGGTTTCGTTTTGCAGTTCTTTTGCATTTTCCAAAAGTACCGGAATGAGTTCTTGCAAAAAATACTTATATTTTATGTTCTTGTCTTTCATGCTTATCTGTTTTTTAAAATACATTCCAAAATATTTCTTTGTTCGGTTTGTCTATCAATATCTTTCTGCCACTTTTTTATTGTTCCTTCCCGTTTTCGTATGTCTAAATCGTCCCAGTCGGGGACATACTTTTTGGGATTCGCAATTTTATCGTTATGTAGATTTATCGGTTTATCATAGCTATAGATACCTTTCTGTAATTCTTTATTCGTGCATTTTAAATAATTTTGTAGAAATGGACTGTGTTTTCCACCCAGCAAAGCCCTTAAATAATGCCGGCAACTATCACAACTATTGATATTTACACCTTTTACTTTGCTTAATAAAGCACAAAGTTCAGCCCAATCGCTGTCTTGTAATGCTTCGCCTTTTACAACTTTATCAACCAATTCATTCAACTTTTCGGCGTCAGCATTTTTTGTGCTATTTGGTTCTGTCAAAGTATTTGCCACAAAATATATTACTAATAAACTGATAATCAGAATAAATATGCCGAAAAACAATTTTGGATTTTGTTGCGGTTTCTCTTCTTTTTCTATTGGTGTAAAAATAGGTTTCACTCCCAGCATTGTTTCGGTTTCTATTCTTACAAATGGGTTGTAATTCATTGACTATCATTTAAAAATTCTAAATACAAATATAATATTTTTTTTCAAACCAAAATTTTAATAGCAAAAAAGCAGTTTTGTATTATATAGTATTTAGTTTGTTATCAGGGAGTTATAAAAATAGTACATGATTTTACTTATAAAACAAATTCTTGCTGATTATCAGTGCAAATCAGTAGTAAGTAGGTAGTCATATAAAAACGACACTTTTAATTTCTGTTACTATTTGAATATCAGGCGAAAGCAACATTGTTCATTGTTCGTTGTTAATTGTTCATTACTTAATTATCTATTTGTTTTTTGTTCGCACTTGATAATTTTACAATAACAAGTTCTACTCTTTATTAATGAGACCTATAAAAAGGTCTATTACCCACGAATTACACTGATTTCATGAATTAAATATCTTATATTCAATGTGTTATAAAAACGAATCTTCACGAATTACCCTTTTTATACTGCACTCGTTAATCAAACAAGTATTTTCCTTTAGCATCAATGCGAATTTTTGGCAGCGATTTGTTGGTTTCGAAATAATCGTATCCTATTTTCAAAGTTTTCCAAAACTCGGTAAGTATCTTATTATCAGCGTTTTTATCACAAATATTTTTGTAATTTTCGGCGGTGAGTTTGGTGGGGAAAATCCATATGGGAATCCTCTGTTGCCCGTGCTGCTTGGCTTCGAGGGCGAGAATGTACAATTCTTTAATATCGTCGTCCAAAGGAATGCAACCTATGGTAACGCAGTTGCCGTGAATATAAATGTCGTTACCTGCACTCGACGATGTTTTTAAAATTCTATCCGATTGATTGGGGTAACTCACTCGTAATGAGAGATAAAAGTTGCTAATCGGATTAAAGTTTTCGAGTTCGTAAAAACCTTCGGGAACTTGTCCGTCGCCGTACTGTCGTTTTGGTCCCAAATCGCCCGACGAGCGGCAAATGGCAAAGGTTTTCAGTAATACAAATTTATCCTTCGCCGTTTTCCGAACCCAAGTTTCCAATTGTTTCTCTTGTTTTAGCGCGACAATTAACAGTTGAAAATTGTAATCGTTTATGCCCACTTTTGCCAATTCGTCTTTCACAATTTGCTCACGCTCTTTGTATGCTACTTTAACCCGCTCATGTTTCATTTGTTGCTGTTTGAAACTTTGAGCATCAGTTTCTGAAACTACTAAAGTCATAAAAATAATTATAAATATATTTTTCATAAATCGGGTTGTATTAAATTGTAATAATAACTTGACAATGGTAAGTTACTACCTGATATTAAGACATGGAAAACTTCTTTATAAAATTTATAATATATTGATTATCTGTAATATAGTAAATCTAAAAAATTTCAATAATATTTATTAAAACTTTGATATTTAATTATTTATATTTTACGCCATAAAAGTTTCCCAAGTTTACTGCAACAAGTAAGACCACATTAATGTTATATGTTGATTTTCAATTAGTTGACAAATGTTCGTACTGTATTGATATACAGACAACAACATAAATGTTGTCATACTTGTTGTTACTGTTTACGGGTAGTCCCTACAAAATAGTGTTGAAATGAAATTTTGTTAATTTTGCAAA
>DYQJ01000340.1 GCA_020719345.1 Draconibacterium orientale
CTTTGCTGTACCACGACTCCATGAATACCATGAGTTCGTGACACTTCGTTTTATAATTGTTTGTTCTGCAGTAAATAAGTGCTAATTTTAGTCTTTCCGTCACCCGTGTACGTGACGGAACTTCACATTTAGGTAGGGTAGCTCAACTAAAGACAAATGAGAGGTGGCGGAGCTGGGCTCCGCCGAGTTCCGCCCTACTTTGACCACTGACCTGCACTGGTGAAGGTAAACAGGTAACCGTACGTAATAATTTTCCGTTGGTATTAATTAACGCACAATAGTGTTAAATAACAACAGTATAAACAGAACGTACAATTACGCTGAACTTGATATAACATTGACAGATGTCTACATACTAAAGTAAACATTTTTCGCTTCATTTCTTGGAAACAGACAATTTATGCTGAACAAAAAAGTTAATTACTTTTGTGCAATATATACAAATAAATTTTGTACATTGGTACATTTCAGCCAATAAATATAAAGTACAAAATTAAAGAACAACAATAAAAAAATGTTGATGTTTAAAAAGGATAAAGTAAGAAGCTGTTCATTAACGAATAAACATCTGCACGTCAATTAGTACCGTAAACACCGGTTATAACTAACAGGTTGTATGCCTAAATGTGTTCTTAAACACTCAAACTTAAGAATACAATTAAAATTTAGTGTTCTGAAATAAAAAATTGCTAAAACTTGGTTACATAACAAATTCGTACCGGCATCTACAATCTTTTATTCCGCATTGTAATCATAATGTTCAGGTTATAGCAAAAACATCATAAGAACTTGTCATATTGTACTTCATAAAAGTCACAACTTTTTCTATTGTGATAATTCAAAAATGTAAAATGAAAATTTTAAACGCTTTTATCCTGAAATTAAACATTACTGAAGTCCTTTCACAAAAGTTGTACAGTTGTAAAACGGCGTAAACTAAGCATTTTACAATGAAAGTAAGTAACCAAATAAAGTAATACGGTTCGTCAGTTAATAATAAGCATAATGTATGCATGCTAACGCGTTACAATTTAAAAGGATTGCACAAGTGTTGGCCTGCAGTGTACTTATTTCCACCATATGTTTTTATCCGCCTTTTAACTAATGCCGTGTAATTAATTCTGTAGTCTTTGACATATCCTTTGTGAAATAGTGGTTTGTGTACAACTGTGTACGTAAGACTTTAAGTAATCGACAAAACTAATGTTTTAACATTTCTACGTCTACGCGTGTATTTTAGCATTAATTATGGGTTGCTTTATTGAAAAGAAAAATTCTCATATAATGTTTAACGGATGCAGACAACTGATTTGACGTTCAAACTCTACAGTAATTGTGAACGGCAGGAAATCATAATAAAAAAATTAAAAGGCAAACAACACTAAAACACAAAACAACAATTAAAACGCAAACGGCTTGGCACGTCTGTAAAAAAACATGTAAATAAAATCCGTTTAAAACTGATATTTGTCAGTATTAAACTGTTTAATTACGTTGCCATGTACATGAAAGAATCTTGTAAGTTGTACTAAAATGTTTTAACTACCGAACTTTAACAGTTCTTATCGTTAACGTGCCTCAATTTAGCAGACAACGTCACCCTGAAAATGTAAAACAAACTATTAAAAATACAAGTAGTAAATAAATAGGAAATGAAAGAAATAGAGGAAAACCGTCTTTGGACATTTACTTTATTTAATTACATATTTGAATCCCACTGCGTATTTCATATATATTCCGTCGAAGGTGATTTCATGAAAATTGCTTTTATAAATTCTAAACTAATGTTTATATTTTTAATGTTTTGTTCATTACGACTGGGTTTTTTGGTTTGTTTCTTAATTTAGCTTGACAAGCTTTATATTACAACATTAATTACCTGATATATTTTACTGTTTTTAAAATTACAAATTATGTTCCATATTTCACTTATGCTTTGGTTGTGTTTTACTGACATGACTTTAACGTCTAATGTCATGTTTCAGACGGTATTTTTGAAGACTTCACTTTTTTGGTACAATTCAACACTGTCTGACGTTCACGAATAGTTGAACAATTTAAACTCACAAATGTGAAATGGGAAAAGACGTAACGATCACCATTTTATGGGGAGGTTTAAGGGGACGTCATTAAAGGTTCTTAGAATCGTTATTGTATTTGTCCTCGTTTAAAATGTGTTAGTACCCCTTTAATTTCAAGCATCTGTAATTCGATGCGTGAACTTTAACAACTTCACAATAAAAGACCGACATTTCTTTTTTGGACGTTAAACGCTACACCAAACTATTTCGACACCGGTGACAGTGCATATGAATATAAAAAAATATATACTGGTTTTCATTTATGTAAAAAAACGTTTTTTGACTGTTTACTGTAATGAATGCAAAAAACTTCAAAAGAGTTTATAACTGGTGTTATAGACGACCATGAAGTCACTCGTATAAACCGGAAAATATCACTTATGGGATCGAAAAACGTCGTTCTTTTTTTGCGACCAAGATGACGGCTACCGTAAGGAGTCCCGTACAAGTGACCCCCTTACTGGTAACAGCCGTAATGTGTGGTCACAAAATAGAACGACGTTTTTCTATCCCAACATGATATTTGCCGTTTTATACGAGTGACTTAATGGTGGTCTATAACACCACTTAT
>DYQJ01000098.1 GCA_020719345.1 Draconibacterium orientale
TATTTAGCAACGTAGTTGCCTCATCTTTGTAACGATGTGTCAAACAACTAAGTAGTGTGGAGGTTACCTATTTTCTACAAAGATTATGCAACTACGTTGCTAAATAGTTACAAGTTATCTTCACAAAAAAAGGTGTCTTAAAATAAAGACACCTTTAACTATGAAAAACTACTTACTATTTACTTATTAATCAATAAATTTGAACTCTACTCTACGATTTTTTGCTTTATTTTCAGGGGTGTCATTTTTTGCTATTGGCTTTGTTTCGCCGTAACCTTTTGGTGTAACTCGTGTTGCTCCAATGCCTTTACTTATAACATAGTCGGCACACGCTTTTGCACGTAAATCAGATATTTCTTGGTTTTTATCATCTGCGCCGTCAGAATCAGTATGTCCGGAGATTTCAACTTTTAAGGTATTATCATCTTTCATAATAGCAACTAATTTGTCTAAAGTTTCATACGAGTCATCGGTTAATTCGGCTGTTCCTGTTTTGAAATTTATTGCTCCCAGACTAAATGATTCTTTTGACATTTTTTCTAATTGAACATCATTTGTAAATTCGTATTTTGAAACCGAAGTATAATCATGTTGAGTTTTCTTAACCAAAAAATCGGTTGCTTTAAATTCTAATTCGTATTTAGCACCTTTTTCAACAGAGAAATTATAAGTTCCTGTAACAGTTTGTGTTTCAAGCAAAGTTCCATTTTTATAAAGATTAACAACAGAATTTAAACTTGTATTATCTGCCTTATTTGTAACTTTTCCTGTTAAAGAAACAAATGGAGTTAAACTTAAACTAACCGCTTTTTTATTTTCGAGTGCGGCAATCGTTAAATTTTGAGAAGAAGGCATATAATTTTTAGCGGCAATTTTAAAGACATAAGTTTTTTCGGATTGTAATTTCACTTCAAAAGCACCTGTTGTTGCATCAGTTTTTACAGTACTTATTTTTGCATCGTTTTCAAAAATATCTACATCAGTTGCAATTGGCTTGTTATTATCAATTCTTAAAACGGTGCCTTTTACGGTTGCAAATTTAGAAATTAAAGTTACATTTATAATTTTTTCTATATCTTCTTCGGTAATTGTAACCATTTCGGTATGCGGATAATAATCGGTAGCCGAGAGATTAAAAGTATAAGTTTGTCCTTGTTTTAAACTGAAATTATAATTTCCGGAGGTTGCGTCTGTCGTTTGATTTTTAATTTCTACACCTTCGGCGTCAGTTACTTTTACTTCTGCATTAATAGGATTAGAATTAGTGGCATCTTTTACGTTTCCATTTACAGAAATACTTTTAACTCGGTTCATTTCTTTGAAATTGTAAATCAATTGTATTTCGTGAGTTCCGGTAGAAACAGTGGAAATTTCGCTGTTGTCCATTTGATAAGCATACGCTAAATTAACTCCTTTAAGATTGAAACCTACTCCAAAAATCAAACTTTCGTCAGAACGATAACCGGCTTGGCACCATATCTTGTTTTGTAACATAACATTAAGATTTCCTTCAAATTGTGATGGACTTGTTTTTACACCTCTCACCATAAAAGTTGGTTTTAATGCAATTGCTTGATTTAATTCAAAATTGTAACTTAAAGTACCTATTGTATAAAGATTTGCCTTTCCTTTGTCATAGAATTGCGGGAAAATAACTTGTGCTTCTAAATTTGACAAACGATAGAGTGAGCCTGCACTTGCACTTATGGTTGTAGAATTAAAAGCTTCGTCAGTAAAAACTTCGTCAGTAGCATCTGCAAATTCTACATCTGAACTACTTAATTTGTCGTTCATAAAACCCAACGAAATACCCATGTTAAGATATTGATTTTCTGAAAATTCGGCTTTATAAGCGTACGCTAATCTACTTGAAAAATTACTAATAATTCCTCTCTTGTGTTGATAAATAGACAGACCTAATCCCATGTTTTTGGCTATAGGAGTGCTAATACCTAATGTGTTAGTTTTTGGTGCGCCGTCAAAACCTATCCATTGTAAATGCGTGTTCAAATAGGCAGACATAAAATTGTTACTTACCACTGCTGCAGGATTATATAAAAAAGAGTTTTGTACATACAAATTGTAATTTGTTAAGTCCTGAGCTTTCAAATTTGTAATTAATACTACTAATACAAAACTTATTAGAAATAATATTTTTCTCATGTTACTATATTTTTTAATGTGAATAAATTTAGATTTGACAACTTTTTAAAAGTTGTCAAATCTTAAAAAAATTATTTTACTATAATTGTGATAGTTCCTTTATATGTTTTCTTATCTTCGGTATTTATAAACATATAATAATAAGTTCCGCTTGGAAGTTTGTTTCCATTGTATTCTACGTTCCACTGATTATCATAAGCTTTTGTTTGATAGATAATTTCACCTATATTGTTGTAAACATATAAATCAAAATCTTTAAGCATTTCTATTCTTCCTACTTTCCAAAAATCGTTTTTGCCATCACCGTTTGGTGTTACAATTTCTGATGCTTGGATTTTTTCGGCATAAGGCGTATGAACATCTACAGCATTTTTACTTGCTGTTGCAATCAAGTAATTAATAGTATTTTCGGCACCACTAAATTCAACAACTTTTAGTCTGTAATCGGTATTTGGTTTAACCATAGTTACATCTACGGTATTTGCAGTTCCTACATAAACACAATACCATCCCGATTAAATAAGTTAGAAAAAATAGTTATCATAAACTTATCAACAAGTACAAATACTAATTAATTATGCGAAGTAATATATAAATAAGTTTACAAAAAAAATAAAGAGGGGGACAAAAAGGGAATCATACTAAAAATAAAAAAAGAAGAAGAATCAGACAAAAAAAACACTAACTGCTGATAATTGCAATTAGTGTTATAAATTAAATATTTATTTTCAACGTTAATATTTCAAAATAATATCTTTTAAGGTTTTAAGTATTCGTAAAATATCTAAAATTTCTTCATCATCGGCATTATAAATTTTCGTTTCGCACCATTCTATTCCTTGTAAAACCATAAAATTCCATTGAAACCCAACAATATAAATACCGTAAACAGGTTTTTTGTTATTATTCAATGTTTGCGAAACAAGCATTGCTCCCAAAAGTTGAGTTTGAGGATTTCCGTTTGGGTCGGTTTGTTGTTTATATTCTTGAATACAAAAATATGGTTCTTGTGGCGAATCTATTCCGCTTGCAATCATCATATCTGGTCTGCCATACAATTCAAAATCACCTACTTGTGCCGAAATATCGCGTTGAGCAAACATACTTATATATTCGGCTTCAATATCAATTAACGAAATTATGGGACCAATAAACCATTCCGTAAGTTCGTATTCGTTCCATTTTGAACCTCTTTGAATAATTTTATTTTTAAATTGATTCAAATAAATTTCTTCATAACTTGAAATAGTTTGTTTTTTTGAATCTTCAAGCCAATTTGTTAAAATTTGCATTGATGATTTTTGACGTAATCCAAAAGTTTTATATAAAATATTTGATGTTAGTTGTTTAAATGTTAATTTTTCCATATATTTAATTAAAAAAAAGATTTATTTTTACAAAGATACATATATTTTTTTATTTAAAATAGAAATAGGCATGTTTCATTTATTAGGTTACACTTCTTTGCGAAACTTTGCGAAACTCTGCGAGAAATTGATAATCAAATATTTCACGCAGAGTCTCGCAAAGGTAAAAACGCAAAGTTTCGCAAAGAAGTGTAACCTAATAAATGAAACATGCCATAAAAAACCTTATTATAATTTAGAACCATCAAAATAGAACACTTTATAAATTCCTTGACCATCTCTTACAACATCTAAAGGATATTTTTCATCACCTTGAATTGGAGAATAATCTTTGATATAAGTCTCGCCAAAATTTCCATCGCCGATTTGGTCTTTTATTAATACTCCGCCTATAAATCTGTATGAACCATCAATATCTTTAAATGCAAAATAAAATACATGGTTGCCCATTTTACATGTTGGTTCGTTTGTATTTTTCTTCGGCATTCTTGCTGGCTTGTTTGCACTGCTGATACCACTTTTTTTGAGATGCTGCGGTAGAGTCGGAATAATCAATAAATATTTCGCCGCGAGATTTTAATTCAATTATCTTTGCATTACTTTGGTTATATTCGGAATAAACTTTAATTGAAAAATGAGATTTTTTACCAAGTTCCAAATCTGGATTTGCGAAAGACCAATAAAAAGCAGTCCAATCATCATAAATGGTTGTAGCATCTTCATTACTTGGCATAACATCAAAATCAATATAGCAATTTTCTAAATCAGCAAAAGTTAAGTAAATTAAATAATTCATACTAAATATTTCATCATAGACTACATCATAGGCATCGTTCAAGCTTGTTGGCATAACACAAAATTGTCGAGCATAGCCGATTGGAACATTACTCATTTTTGTTGATGGATTTTCACAATACGATTTTAATGGTTTTTCTAATACTATTCTTCCATAAATGGGTGTATTCGCTATAAATTCTTTTTGTTCTGCTCCGCCTTGTGAAAAAGGTTTTGAAGAAAAAATCATTTTGTTTTGAGATTTCGAATTAGATTGAATATCGTCAGTCTCAAAATCTGTAATATTGGTGTCTGTTTCATTTTCCATTTTGTTAACTGTTTTATATTTCGAGTGGATTCTTTCTGTTATTTTCGTAGATAAGTCTTTCCAATCCCAAAGTTCTCTGTTATTGGTTACTGATGTAAAATCAATAATCAAACTGCCTAAGGTAGTGTATATGCCGCTATAAAGTACAATCCTACCATTTTTCTCACCCATTTTTTCATCTGAAACCGAAGGCAATTCTTCATGTAAATAAATTTTAAATTTGGTTTTCTTTCCTTTCGAATTGCCTGTTTTAGGATTGTATTTGACTAAGTTAGTATTTGCTAATTCATTACTAAAGTCGGTACTATAAAATGTGGTGGCATTTAGTTCAGATGGCATTATGTCTATACAAATTTCATTTTGCTCTAACTCCAAATCTGTAAGATATAATTTGATTTCTGTATTTGAACGCATGTCAATATTTTCCTCTACCGGTACGCAATACAATGAAATATACGATGTATAAACTCCATTTATGTTTAAATTTTCTAAATCATAAGAATCGGCTTTCTTTGCAAAGTTTTTTAAAGGTTTCTTTACACTGATTTTACCATAAATATGTGTATTCCATATAAACTCTTTTTGCTCTGTTCCTCCATATGAGAAAGGGGTAGCCGAAAACATTATTTTGTTTTGTTTTATTAATAAAGACGGATTATTTGTTTTCATAAATATCTAATTTAAAATATTTCCTACCGTTAACGCTCTTCGGATTGGCGGTGGCATTTTAAAGTTGCTACTAACTTTTTTATAAACGAAATTTTGTTTCATAGCACACCATATTTAGATAATTGGTGATACTATAGTTTATCGGTTATCAATAACCGCTAACGACAGACTGTCAAAAAACGCAAAGATAACCTTTTTTAGATTAAATGCAAATTTTTTTAATAAAAATACATCTTCAAAAAAGTAAAAAGCAATAATATTATGATAATATGTAAAATTTAAAAAATAACTTCGGAATTTATAATTTATAACTACTTGATATTCAAGTAAAAACCAAATTATAATTCTTAATTTATAATTTACTATGGTAGATTTTTTTATCAAAGCTCCAAGCAAGTTGTCCAAGTTTACGTGGGTAGCCAAAATTTTTTAATAAAATCATGAATTATGAAAAAAAAAATACTATTTTTGTGAAAAATAAAAATTTAAAAAAACTGTTATGAGCTTAGAAGAACAAAGAGAACTGAAAACTAAATATTATAATGAAGCTATTCGTTATATGGACAATGCCAAAGAAACTTTGCAAAAAGCAGGAAAGGAAGATTATCATTATAAGGACAGCAAGTATGTAAGAACGGCTTCGGGAACTGCCTATAATGGAGTGTTGATAGCGCTTGACGGCTGGTTTATTTTAAAAGAAATACAGCGACAAAAAAAAGGTACTCGTAAAGACCGCCAATATTATGAAAAAGGACTGACCGAAATAGATAAAAAACTTTTAAAAAGTTTTGAGACTGTTTATAATGTTTTGCATCTGAACGGCTATTATGAAGGCGAAACGGATGTTAAAATTATTCAACGGGGAATAGAAGTTGCCTATGAAATAATTGAGCGAATTAAACCGTAAATAAAAATTTAAAAAAACTGTTATGAGCTTAGAAGAACAAAGAGAACTGAAAACTAAATATTATAATGAAGCTATTCGTTATATGGACAATGCCAAAGAAACTTTGCAAAAAGCAGGAAAGGAAGATTATCATTATAAGGACAGCAAGTATGTAAGAACGGCTTCGGGAACTGCCTATAATGGAGTGTTGATAGCGCTTGACGGCTGGTTTATTTTAAAAGAAATACAGCGACAAAAAAAAGGTACTCGTAAAGACCGCCAATATTATGAAAAAGGACTGACCGAAATAGATAAAAAACTTTTAAAAAGTTTTGAGACTGTTTATAATGTTTTGCATCTGAACGGCTATTATGAAGGCGAGACAGCCGTTAAAATAATACAAACAGGTCTGGAATTTGCCTATGAAATAATAGAGCGAATTAAACCGTAAATAAAATGAGTGTATAACAAATTAGTGGAAATATATATAGTGTTCCTAATTCATTTGTGGAATTCAACTTTGGCAAAGTGCTTTTTAAATAACAACGTAGTTGTTATTTAAAAAGCACTTTGCCAAAGTTTTACACAAAATACATTTTTTTTATATACAAATCAATTAGGATAGGTATATACTCAAAACGTGTATAATTTTAACTTTTATTCTTATGTAATTGTTTTGTAATTAAAACTTTGCCAAAGTTTTAAACTTTGGCAAGTTGCCGTTTATAGTATAATCTTCAATGAGAATATTGTATAATAACTGTAATTTGCGAAGAATTTTATTTTCTACATCATACATTATTTCGTCAAACTTTCTGACCGGCAATATTTTGCGCGACGTCCCGGTTATAAACATGGCATCAAACCGGGATGCCTGCTCTATTGAAATAATTGTCTGATGCAACGTGATATTATTCTTTACACATAGTTCTATGGTGTTTTCGCGAGTTATTCCGGGCAAGACTTTTTCATCTACCGTTGTAAAAACTTCTTCGTCTTTGATAAAAAAGACATTTGAACGACTCCCTTCTGTTATATTATTTTGATTATCAAGTAAAATTATCTCGTAAACATTTTGTGCTTGTATCTTTTTTGCTGCTTCGTGTCGCATAGCGAAGTTAAATATCTTAGCATTAGGATTTTGTCTCACCGCTGTCATGCTGGCTGTGGTGACGCCGTATATGTATTGTTCCAGCGTAGGCGCATTGTTTTGCATCAGGTATGCAAGAAACATTTTTGGTCGTTGATTGTCAAAGAGGAAGACTATTTTCAAGATGTCTTCATCTATATTATTTATTTCTATCAGCTTATAAATATTATCAACTATTTCGGTGTCGCTGAGCCATATTTTTAAATTAGAGAGTCTGGCACTTTGTTGCACTCGTCTCAAATATTTCTCTAAAAATAGTGGAACCGAATTTTTAATTTTTAAAACGTCATACAAACATTCTCCTGCTTCTAACCATTGGTCTTGAAATTCAACTACCGCTTTGATTTCTTGATTATACAAAAAATATTCTCTATGTATTTCACTCATGTTTTTGAAAAATTATTTCTTTTTAAGATATTCGCTTGCCATTATTATATCTTGCTTATTTTCAATCAAATCAGTTGGTAAAATTGCATCTATATGGTCTATTTCGTGTTGCACAATTTCTGCTATTTGTCCGTTAAACTTTTCTATAATAATTTCGCGCTTATAATTTTGATATTTAACCTGTACAGAGCTGTGTCTTCGTATTTTGACATAAAAACTTTGCAAGAAGCTAAAACAGCTTTCCCATAACATTGTCGTCTCCTCACTCTTCCATATTATTTTGGGATTGATAAGTATTAATTTACGGTCGATGGTATCTATATATACTACACGTCTGTTTATTCCTATTTGTGTGGCAGCCAATCCGTTTCCCGTTTTGTAGGTGCTTTGTAAGCTGTGTAATGTCTCTCTAAGGTCACGCGCTATCTCGTGCAGCTCGCTTCTAAATTCGGTTTCTTCTTGTGCAACTTTTCGTAATCCCGAATTTCCTAATAATAAAATCTCACGTACCGCCATATTATTCTATTTTTGAAAATTGATAACCTAACTTAGTATAATATAACAATGTTTGTTCCAAAACATACTTCATATTATGCTCAGCTTTTATACTGTCGTGAAAAACTAATATAGAACCATTTGCCATATATTTTTTTACCAGAGCAAAACAATCATCTCTGCCGATGTTTTTATCGTAATCCTTTGTCAATAAGTTCCATAAAATTACTTTCTTTTTGGTTAGCAAGCAATTTAATTGCGAACATTTGATTTTACCATACGGGGGTCTAAACAAATCGGTCTTGATTATTTGGTCTGTTTTATCTATATCTGCCAGATATTCTGCATCATTATGTTTCCAGCCGTTGAGATGATTAAATGTGTGATTACCAAAGCTGTGTCCTTGATTCTTTATTTTTTGGAATATATCAAAATTTGCTTCTACATTTTTGCCTAACAAAAAAAACGTTGCTTTGGCATTATAATAGCTTAATATATCCAAGACCCACTCCGTTATCTTCGGAGTAGGTCCATCATCAAATGTTAAAAAGCATTGCTTCGCATCTGTTTTTATCTCCCAGACGACTTTATTGAACAATCTTTTTAACACCTGCGGCGGATTAACAAATAGATTCATAATTAATCGGTTTCCTCAGGGTCAGTTATTATGCTCACATACAACGAAACTATTTGCTGTTGAATAGAAGGCAACGTAGAATACCACTGATAAAGCGCTGCTTGATTGTCTTGCATGGCATCAAATTTTTGTATAACCTCTATGTGACTTCGCATGGCAAAAGCAAATTTCTCTATCCATTGTTTTTCTAACTCCGTCTGCTCGTTCTTACGCAAGAAGTTGGTGATTTCCTGTATCATACCAAGTGACATCTCTGAGTCATCGCTACAAGTAGCACGTTCTGAGTCTGACAATGACCAGTAGAAGACCAAATCCTGTAAATTATTTACCGCCAAGATGTTAATCATTTCATTAGCTTTTTCCACAGCACCGGCACGATAATATTGTTCGGCTATCAATAAATTGTAATAGTTGTAAGCCACTTTTTCATTCGGAATCAATGCCACACATTTATCTAATACGGCAATAGCGGAATCTTTTTTGTTTTCGTTATTAAGGGACTCTGCTAGACGTGCAAAATTGCTTTTTATGTTCATTAACATGCGCTTGTTGTTCTCATCTAAGTAAACATTCGGATTGTCAATATTGCCCCACTTAAACTTGTTCATGATATTTTCATATAAGATGTCACTGTTTACTCGTCCTATTTTTTGTCCTTTGCTGTTAGAATTTTTTATTGGGACAAATTTGTAAGCCATTCCATCTAATTGAAAATAAGGTTCTAAGCTCATATAATTACCACTTCCTACCGTTATAGCAAAATAAATAGGACGTTCCCAATTATTGGTACACAGCAAATCTATTACCATAAGTTCACTTTTGGTAACATAAGACTTTTTAAAATCCCATTCTATGTAGTCTAATATAGAGTCGCGGTCTTTTTCGGAGACCAGTCCGGAGCTAATAACTTTGTCTTTATCTACCGGAATTTTGATTTTATTCGTAGGTATGTAATTTACTTCTTCATCGCCGACCAAAATTTTATCTTCGCGGGCTTGACTTGTGATAAATTGCATAAACAAGTTTGCCGGCAAATATTCTTCGGATATATTTTTTACTAAATTAGTGACCTCTGTTTTTAAGCTATTTATTACTTCCGAACTATATTGGTACTTTGTTATATTCTCATTTTTAGCGAGTTCATTTATTAATCCGCTAAATTGAATAGGAGTCAAAGCGGTTGCGCCTCGGGCTATAACAGTATAATCTTTTTCGTTTAACTTAGCAAATTCGGAAGCCGATAAAATGTCTAACATCTTTTTATATAGTTCATTATAAACGGGTTGATATTTTGGGAGATTAGAATTATATTTTTCAGTGAAAAAGATATTAGGATTCTCGCTGACATACATTAAATCTCGTGTTCCCTCTATATATTGGTCTTTTGTTAAAGAAAATGGAATGGGAGAAGAGTTGTATGCTCGTCTTTTCATCTGGTCTATGTACCAATCTGTATTTAAGTAACTTAGATTAATTACTCTGACATCAGTCCGTTGTCCTTCCACCTCTTGCGAGTACCAAAGCGGAAAAGTGTCGTTGTCGCCGTTAGTGAAAATAATAGCGTTCTCGGTGCAAGTATTCAAATAGTTATATGCAAAGTCGCGGGCAGTATAGCGCAAAGAACGGTCATGGTCATCCCAATTTTGAACTGCCATCAAGACTGGTGCCATAAGTAAACTCATCGCAGTAGCTAAGATAGCGGTCGTCTTAGCGGAGATATATTCTTTCAAAAATTTATATATTCCTAACACCGCGAAACCGATATAAATAGCAAAGCTGTAAAAAGAACCTGCATACGCATAATCTCGCTCGCGTGGTTGATATGGAGTCTGATTTAAGTAAACAATAATAGCTATTCCGGTCATGATGAAAAACAACAACACTACCCAAAAATATTCTTTGGAGAGTTTATTTTCACGAAGCAAGAAGAATATTCCAAAAAGTCCTAACAATAACGGTAAAAAGTAATATTTATTCTTGCCGGCGTTATTTTGCATGCTATCCGGTAGCAGTGACTGGTCACCGAGTCGGAGATTATCTATTACCGGTATTCCGGATATCCAATTGCCGTCAGCTACGGTGCCGTATGTTTGTATATCACTTTGACGTCCTACAAAGTTCCATAAGAAATATCTAAAATACATGAAATTAACTTGATACTTAAAGAAGAATTTTAAATTCTCTCCAAAAGATGGTTTCTTTGTTTTGTCGGTGATGCCTGTCCACTGCATGTATCCCTCCGGATGCGAGGGCTGGTCGCTGTACATTCGCGGAAAAATTGTTGTAGAATTATCTTGATAAACACGTTTTATGTCATAATCTATAATCTCATATTTACCGTTTTTTTGAACGTAAGTTGGTTTTGCGTTCTCTGTTCGTTCTACCTCTGAATTGAAATATTCGCCAAAAAAGAGAGGACGATTACCATATTGTTCACGATTGAGATATCCTTGAAGTGCAAAAACATTCTCCGGACTGTTTTGATCCATTGGCGGATGCGCAAGTGACCGAATTAATATTAAAGCAAAAGACGAATAACCTATCAATATAACAGTAATTCCTAAAATAATAGTATTTAATATTACTTTCTTTTTTTTAACCGTATATTTTATTCCGAAAATTATAGCAGTGATTATCAATAATATATAAAAAATTGTTCCACTGTTGTAAGGTAATCCGAAACTATTGGTAAATAATAGTTCAAAGCGTGATGCTCCCCAGACGAAACCCGGAATAATAATATACATTATACCTATCAATAGTCCGCCGGCGACAGATAATGCAACGAAGAGTCCGCTAAAAGAGAATTGATATTTTTTGAAGTAATAAATCAATGCAATTGCAGGTATTGCAAGAAGATTCAATAAGTGAACACCGATGGACAATCCCATCAGATAGGCAATAAGTATAAGCCAGCGATTAGCATATCTCTGGTCTGCTACGTCTTCCCATTTTAGTATAGCCCAGAAAACTACTGCGGTAAACAGAGACGACATGGCATATACTTCTCCTTCTACAGCCGAGAACCAGAAGGTGTCCGAAAAGGTATAAGCCAACGCACCAACGGCGCCGCTACCTATTATAGCTATTGTTTGCGAGAGGTCAAACTCTTGTCCGTTAGATTTTACTATTCGGCGTGCCAGATGCGTAATAGTCCAGAACAAGAAGAGAATAGTGAAAGAGCTGGACAATGCCGACATGATATTTATCATGTAAGCCACATTAGTTGCGTCTCCGAAGGCAAACATTGAAAAAAAACGTCCTATCAACATAAAAAACGGTGCGCCAGGCGGATGTCCTACTTCTAATTTATACGACGAGGTAATAAACTCACCGCAATCCCAAAAACTTACCGTAGGTTCTACGGTCATTATATACACTATGCTGGCTATCGCGAAGATGAACCAACCCGAAAGAGTATTAATTTTTTTGAAGTCCATTATTTTTATCTTTTTATTTTTATTCTAAACAACAAAAATAATTTTATTTTTTTTATTTTATTCTATTAATGACATTTTTTAATATACTTTTATAAATAAAAATAAAATAATATTGATTATTAGATATATACAAGTTAGATATTTAATCTTTTTTCTATTTTTCCCTATTTTTCTTCATCTTGATTTGTTATAACTTTAACTGAACTAAATCGGGGACATCTTAGCAACTCGCGGCTACCCACGTAATCTTGGACAAAATTTTGAACCATATAAGAATTATAAGGTC
>DYQJ01000099.1 GCA_020719345.1 Draconibacterium orientale
TTTTTGAGTAATTATTTTAAAATATGGTAACTGACAAATGAAAGATGCCAAAAAAAATAATAATAAAATTGTTTTTTTTCAAAAATAAATTGTAAGTTTGTACTTATAAAATTTCAAGATGAAAAAACGCGGTTTACACGATGAATTTTTTAAAACAGTTTTATCAAAAAAAGACGAGATAATGGCTTTTATAGAGTTTTTTCTTCCCTGAAAAATTGGTGGAAAATTTAGAATGGGCAACACTTTTAAAAGAAGACACCTCGTTTGTAACCAAAAAGTTGAAGAAGTATTTTTCTGATTTGCTTTATTCTTGCGAAGTAAAAGGAAAAATACGGTTGAAAATAGCGTTTTTGTTTGAACACAAAAGTTTTCCTGTAGATTTTCCGGAGTTTCAAATATCCGCATATTATCAAAGAGTATGGGAAGAATGTGATAACAAAAAAGAAAAGCGAATTATTGTTGTCCCGATTATTTTTTATCATGGCAAAGAAAGTTGGGTTGTTAGAGAATTACATGAATATTTCGGCAAAATAGATGATTACTTAAAAGATTTTGTTCCCAAATTTAAGTATATTTTGATAGACATATCCAAATTAGATGATGTTGATATAAAGAAAATTAAGTTACCATCTTTGCAGATAGCCATGTTTTTGATGAGATATATTTTTGATAAAGAAAAATTACAAGATAAAATAGCCGAATTTTTAAATTTAGACAATTTTATCGGTGACGCGACCAAAGAATATGAAGCAACCACTATCATAGAATATTTACATAACAATTTAAACGACAAAGAAATGGACACAGTTTTAGAAAAAGTAGAATCAAAATTAACGGAAAAAAATATTTTTCTTGAACTCTACAGAAAAAGAATTGAAAATATTGGTAGAAAGGAATTTCAAAAAGGGATAGAAAAAGGAATTGTAAAAGGATTTGAAAAAGGAATAGAAAAAGGAATAGATGCAGACCAAAAGGAGATAGCCAAAAAAATGATTTTAAAAGGTTACGACAATCAATTTATTAAAAGTCTTCTTGATTTGACAGATAAAGAAATTGATAAATTAAGAGAAGAAATAGCGAAAAGTTAGCAAATTTTTCTGCATGTTTTATTTATTTCGCATTTTTTATAGAAACTCAGCGAGAAATTGATAATTAAAAATTTTATGCCGAGTTCCGCAAAGAATCGTAACCGAATAAATGAAACATGCCGAATAAAAAAGAATATCCTTTTAGAAGTCTAAATTAAGGGAGAAGTAAAAAGTTCGTGGCATGATGTGATAGCTTTCTATTCCCCAAGCCCAGTCGAGTCGGAAGAAGTATCCAAACAATTTGCTTCTCATTCCCCATCCGTATCCGGCAATAACAGGAGCTCGGTCTACATCTACATATACCGTTACAGGTCCATTGTTTACAATCACTTGATTATAAGCATTTCTTGAGTCCAAAGGGGATAATCCAGACCATGCTGTTCCGATGTCAAAAAAAGTTACTAATTGGAAATTATTAAAGAACTCGGAGCTCAGCGGTCTCTGTGCAAAATATTTAAAAACGGGGAATCGCAATTCTGTATTAGAAAGGACAAAAGAATTGCCATTTCTTGAGTTCTGCTTGAAGCCGCGCATATTAGTGGCAACTGCTTGATATATATAATTTTCGTTGGTGTTAATATTAACTGTCGTGTCAAAACGTCTTCCGTTGTCGGTATCAAATAATTGGAATGTGTACCAGTTATCTACTCCGCCGAGATAATATATTAGTTTTCCAGTTCCAAAAGCGGTGCTTGCCGCAATTCGGGTGGCAAAAATTAAGGAACGATGGATTTTTTTATAATATCTAAAATCAAATCCTAATACAGTAATGAAGTCATAATTTCCTTCTACTTGTTGATAAAACTCGCCGAAGCATTTAGCCCGTATTCCATCATACAAATTTATTCCCAAATCAAAAACGTTGTCATAAATAAGTTCGGTTTTTACCAGCGAAAAGACTTGATAATCATCTTTTATTATCATAGAATTATAGTCGCGTGCGTGCAATATTGCTTTGTCGTATCGCGTATTAAAAGTTGTTTTTAACGAAGTAATTTGATTAAACGGATATCTAATGATATAAAAAGCTTCATTTGTTTGAACTTCATACGAATAATAATTAGAAAAGTTGGAATTAGATTGTATTACTTGGCGATGAAATATATATTGTTTGTCTAATCGTTTCTCCAAATTTTCTACACTCAATAATACTTCATAGTTGTTCATAGCCAGACGGTATCCTCCTATTATTTTATAATCATAGAACAAATCATTTAGTCCGAGTTTAACAAACATATTAAGTCCGGTAAAATAAAAAGGTCCTCCTGTGAATGCTTGATATGACTCATTAAGATTACCAAAATCAACTTGACTGACCAGATAATCTATATAGAAATTTTGTTTGTACAATTTAGGTTTCGGAAAAATATTTTCTTCGGCAGTTGCTTTTTTAGAATATTTATTTTTAAAGATGTATTTATAAGGTGTTTCGCGTTCAATTTCAAAGACATAATTTGTTATGTCTATTGTTAAGCTGTCGGGATTGATGTAGTTATCAAGTGGTAGCGCTGCGATGCTGTCACTTTTGTGACGTTCTCTTTTTTGGTCTTCTATTTTCTTCAGTTTTATTTCTTGTTGCTTTTTTAGGTCTTCATTATATATTTTTTTATAGTCGCTATTTTCTATTTTAGAGATGAGCTCATTATTTTTTTCCAGCACGAGATTATTTTGATAAATATAATATTTAGTGTCTTCCAGAAATATTTTGGCTATTTTATTCTGCCTCAAGTTCAAATCATATTCTAAAATATTTGTTTTATGATTTGTTATCGCATAATTAGTAGTAAAATATCTGTAATGCGTAATCGTATCTATGAAACTTATTGTGCTGTCGTATGTTAGCGTGTACAAATTTTGTATTCCGTTTTTGTCGGAGAGGAAGAGATAAGTATATTTTTTTAGCTCTTTCGGGGCTGTTTCATTGTCAAACTCAGTTTCGGTCAGTCGGGTTAAAACATTGTTATTATTTTTAAAATCATAAGCAAAAATATCATACGTATTAGCTTTTTCGCGGTGCGAGTCAAAAGTTTCTATTTTTAAAGTGTCACTAATTCGGTTGGAGGAGAAAATAATTTTGGTTGAATTTTCGGCAAAACGTGGTTGCATATCATCTGCGAGGTCATTGGTTATTTGTATCGGCTTCCCTCCTGTAAGTCCCATGACATATATGTCCACAATACCGAGCCGCGCTGCCGAGAGAACAATATATTTTCCGTCATGCGAAAAAGCAAAGCTGTTAATTTTAGTAAATTCAATAATTTTTCGCTCCCGCAGTTCTTCTGTGTCAACTACGTATTGGTAAAAATATATAGCACCTTCTTTTTCAATAATATATGCGAGAATTTTGCCGGTAGGATGCCATTCTAATATCGGGTGCGAAAAATCGGTTATCTGGTCTAATTTATTTCCAAATTTTAATATTTGCGTATTTTTTTGAGTTAGCGGGTCGTAGATAAAAATCTTTATTTTGCCGTAAATATTTGTTGAATAAGCGATTGTACTATTTGTTGGATTTAGTTTAATATTTTGATACTTAGTATTTTTTTTGCTTTCTTCAAATATCTTCTCGTCGGCGATATTTTTATCCATGTCATTTTTAAATCTGGTTAAGAAATAATCTTTCCATTCGTAGGACAAATATTTTGTATTTAGTCCAAGTACGTACATTAGTCCGTTGTCCACGCTTTTGTTTACTCTGGTGAGATAGAGTATATTAGGGATTTCAGTGGTTCCGTATTCCATGCTGATAAAGTACCAGATAGAATGTCCGGCTATTTTTGCGTCTTCGTCTTCTAATGAGTTGATATTGTCATATTTTCCGGATAATATACCGTCTCGGACTTTGTTTTCTATATCTACACTCCAATTCTCTGATATGAAAGAAATTAATCCTTCTTCAAACCATTGAGGTAGTGAGAGTAAGGTAGAATTGGTTAATTTGTCGCGGAGCAAATCGCCGTAGAGCATCTCGTTGATACAAATCTGCGTAAGTGCTTTTTTTATTTGGATTTTAAACTTTTCGTGGTCTGACTCAAAGTACAAAAAGACTTTATTACCTGATATTTGTGTTACTCCACCAAGATTGGACTGCACATTTCCTGTTACCAATCCTATATTACTCTGACGAAAATCGGAGAGATTATTATATAGGACGACAATAAAACGATTATTCAGAGTATATCCAAATATGCTTTCTATCTCCGGAATGTAAGTGTCAAGATATATCTTAGTATATTTTGCCAATTCTTCTCCGCTGTCGTTATAGTAAATATCATAGTCGTCAAATCTAATTGATTGCCAATTGAATTGATAATATTGAACTCTATTTTTGCCGAACGACATCTGATGTCCACTATAAAATTGTGCTTCGCAGATTTTTATTATGCACAATATCAGTATAGTAAAAAAGACTTTTTTCATTTTTCTATATCCTTAGGTATTAATTTTTCGAAAGAGGACAATGCTACATCTTTCCATAAACTACATTTTCTTATCTGGAAATTTATTCTATCTTCTTTACGAAAGATACCGTAAATTGCCGAGCCACTTCCTGTCATGGAGGCATACACTGCTCCGCGCGTATATAAAATCTCTTTTATTTTTTTCAATGCCGGATATTTTTTAAACATGTGGTCTTCAAAATTGTTAGATAAAACATCTTTCCATTCTTCTACCGGTAGTTTTATTATCTCTTTTAAATCCATCGGCGGACTTTGAATAAGGACTTCTTTGTAAGCATCTGCGGTGCTAATTTCAAAATCCGGTTTGATAACAACTAATTTATAATTTTGCATGTTTAATTCTATGTCTTCCATTTTGTCACCTTTTTCGTAAGCGTAAACGGGGTTGTTTTTAATGAAAAAAGCACAATCGCTACCAAGCATACGTGCAAAATTAATTAGCTGTTCTTCGGAAAGATTGAGATTAAATAATTTATTCAATAACAAGAGAGTGAGTGCAGCATTCGCCGAGCCACCTCCTAATCCTGCTCCTACTGGGACGTACTTATATAAGTATATTTTTAGATTTGGCAGATGATAGGCATCACGAAGCAAGAGGTACGCTTTGTAAACGAGATTATTCTCCAAACTACAACCTACTTCTCTGCCTGAATTGAAGATATTAGTGTCTTTATCAGTTCGGTATATTTCTATGAAGTCATATAAGCCAATATGACAAAATATTGTTTGAATATCATGAAATCCATCTTCTCGCTTGTTTGTAACATACAAACCGAGATTTATTTTTGCTCTGCTTAAGTATAACATAATTATTGGGGTTTTATTTTTAGATATTTAGAAAATTTTAAAGCCATGTCAAGAAAACATATTTTATCATACGCATTTCGTTCTATGTTGCTTGCGGTTTCGTTTAGTTCTTCGCTAAGTAAAATAACATTGTTTTTATGTATATATGGATGAAATTTTTTAGAGAAATCCAATTCCTGATTAGCAAGATAGACTAATTTATCGGTATGCTCTTTTGCGGTGTTCATGACAAAATTCTCACGAATCATGCGCAAAGCGTAGTCAATGAAAAACTTTTGTCGTTCTCTTCCTAATTTCGCAACTTCCTCTATCCATTCTAAGAGAGCAGGTATATTTGTTGCAAAGGCATTTCGCATCAGCTTAGTGAAGAGGTCAAAATATATTGTATTTACTCCGCCAGAGTCGCGGACTGTCTCTACGGCTAATCGTTCGGCTAACAACATATTTCCATTAGCGATTCGGGAAATATCTGTTAGAATATTCATATCCGCTTCGTGTCGCTTTTTTAGTTCGCTAATTATTTCGTCATCGGTTAGTCGCGATATTTTTATTAGCTGGGTTCGCGAGCGAATTGTCGTCAATATTTCGCCTTCATTTTCAGTGACGAGTATAAATAATGTTTTTGGTGGTGGTTCTTCTATTAATTTGAGCAATTTATTGGCAGCCGAGATGTTCATTTTATCTGCCATCCAGATGATCATCACTTTGTATTCACTCTCATAGGTTTTCAGATTGAGTTTTTTGATTATCTCCTGACTTTCTTGTGTGAAAATACCTCCTTGTGAATTGTCGCTACCCATCATTTCCAGCCAATCATTATAGCTGTGATAGTTAGATTTTAGCACAAATTCGCGCCAGACTTTAATAAAATCATCACTTATAGGTTTCGTCAATTTAGCAGTTTTTACGACCGGGAAGACAAAATGCAAGTCCGGATGAATCAATTTATTATATTTATTACACGAAGGACACACTCCGCATGCATCGTCTTCTTTCTTGTTTTTACAACAAATATATTGTGCATACGCTATTGCAAGTGCAAGCTTCCCGCTTCCTTCTATTCCCAAAAAAAGCTGGGCATGGCTAATCCGATTGATTTTTACTGTATCTATCAGACGTTTTTTTATCAATTCGTTGCCGGTAATGTTTTTAAATATCATAAATAATCTTTTTTCTATTGCAAAAATAAAAAAAATATTTTATTTTTTAATTTTTTTTTATTTATAAAAAAAAAATATATTTGTGAAATATTTTAATATAAATTTAAAAGTGAATTATTATCATGAAAAATATTAGTACTTACGACTTTACAGGGAAGAAGGCAATTATTCGCGTAGATTTTAATGTGCCTCTAAACGAGAAGTTTGAAATAACTGACGATTCTCGCATGCGTGCTGCGGTTCCTACGATAAACAAAGTATTAGAAACTGGAGCAGTTATATTGATGTCACATCTTGGAAGACCGAAGGGAAAAGGCGACAAAAAGAACTCGCTTATCCATCTTGTAGGACATTTGTCTAATTTGTTAGGACGCGAAGTAAAATTTGCTGACGACTGTATAGGTGAATCCGTAAAAACAATGGCGCAAAGTCTAAAATCGGGAGAAGTATTATTGTTGGAAAATGTTAGATTTTATGATGAAGAAGAAGGTAAACCACGTATAGCCGAGACCGCAACCGAAGAAGAAAAGAAAGCTGCAAAAGCTGCATTGAAACCTAAGATAAAAGAATTTACTGCTGCATTGGCAAGTTTGGCAGACTGTTATATTAACGATGCATTTGGCACTGCACATCGCGCACATGCCTCTACTACACTAATAGCCGACTATTTTCCGGAAGATAAGATGTTTGGATATATCATGGAAGCCGAAGTAGAAAGTATAGATAAAGTAGTAAAAGATGCAAAACGACCATTAACAGCTATTATCGGCGGCTCAAAAGTCTCCACCAAAATAACTATTATTGAAAATTTACTTAGCAAAGTAGATAATTTAATCATCGGCGGCGCGATGACTTACACTTTTGTTAAAGCTAAGCGTGGAAAAATTGGCACCTCATTGGTAGAAGAAGATAAATTGGATTTGGCTCTTAAAGTCTTTGAAACCGCAGAACGAAACGGGGTTAAATTGTATTTTCCTATAGACAGTGTCAATGCCGATAAGTTTGATAATGAAGCTAATATAAGCATTTCTGAGATAGACAATGTGCCTGATGGACTCATGGGATTGGATATAGGCGAAAATTCATTAAAACTTTTCAAAGAGATTTTAAACAATTCGGCAACTATTTTATGGAATGGTCCGGTAGGAGTTTTTGAGATGTCTAATTTTGAAAATGGAACACGTAAGCTTGCCGAAGCAATAGCCGAAGCAACTAAAAACGGCGCATTCAGTCTAATCGGAGGTGGCGACAGCGTGGCTGCAATAAATAAATTCGGATTAGCCGACAAAGTAAGCTATGTTTCTACCGGCGGAGGAGCATTATTAGAGTATATGGAAGGAATAGAATTACCAGGTATAAAAGCCATTCGTGGATAAAAGAAAAAAGATTTGACAACTTCTTTAAGTTGTCAAATCTAAATTATTTTTATGAACTTATTAGATAAGAAATTAGAAGAATATACGAGTTTTTTGTGTGATTCGGAGGATATTATTCTTAGAGAATTGACTCGCGAGACCAATTTAAAAGTCCTCATGGCTCACATGTTATCCGGACATGTGCAGGGTAAATTTTTGGAATTTATAAGCAAGATACAGTCTCCACGCCGAATATTAGAAATAGGAACTTTTACCGCATATTCAACAATATGTCTGTCTAAAGGACTGCAAGAAGACGGCATAATCACGACAATAGAATCCAATGAAGAGCTTAAACATATAATAATTAAATATTTAGCGAAAGCCGAAATCCAAAATAAAACTAATTTGATTATCGGTGATGCTATAGATATTTTATCTAAGCTGACAGAAGTATATGATTTGGTGTTCATAGATGCAGATAAACGTCAGTATTTAGATTACTATAAACTTATCATTGACAAAGTAAGAAGCGGCGGCATTATACTTGCCGACAATATTTTTTGGCATGGAAAAATATTAGAACCCATTAAATCTGCTGATTTGCATACTCAAAAAATAGTGGAGTTCAACGAATATGTGCGTTTGGATTCGCGAGTGGAAAAGTTTGTTTTTCCATACCGCGATGGCGTTTATATTATTCGTAAAAAGTAATTTTACTTATAATTTTTTTAGTTGCTCCTCTATTTTCATAGACATAATTTTTTGCTTGTTTACCGGCTTCCGTTCTTATGTTCTCATTATCAATTATTTTCAAGATACAGTTATCAAATTCTTGTTGATTCGCAACTGTAAACGCAGCTTTTATCTCTATCAGGTCATTAGCTTCTTTAAAATTATGATAGTTCGTACCAAAAATAATAGGCACACCAAAAGTAGCGGCTTCCAGCGTATTGTGTATGCCGGCTCCAAATCCGCCGCCAATATAAGCAATATCAGCATATTGGTACAAAGATGATAATATACCAATGTTATCTATTATCAATATATCTTTATCTTTTATAGACTGCTCGTTTGCCTCCGAATATTTGATATACGGGACTTTTATTAACGAAGTAAGTCGTTGAATATTATGTATTTCTACTTCATGCGGGGCGATAATAGTTTTTAATTCCCGTTGTTTTTTATTTAAAAAATTAATTATCAATTCTTCATCTTTGTGCCATGTGCTTCCGCAAACAAAGACATTTTTATTCTCAATAAAATTTTCTATGATGGCAAATTTTTTCACATTTTGTGATAGCTCATAAACTCTGTCAAAACGAGTGTCTCCACTTACGGTGCAATTATTAACTCCGATGTCTTTCAACAAGTTAAGCGAATATTTGTTTTGCACAAAAATATGGGTAAAAAACCTCAAGACCTGACGGTACCAGCTTCCATGCGATTTGAAAAAAATCTGATTATCCCGAAAAATAGCGGAAATTAAATAAGTCTTAATATTTTGTTTATTAAGTTCATACAAATAATGAAACCAAAATTCGTACTTAATGAAAAATACCATATCCGGTTTTATGAGTTTGATAAATCGCTTGGCATTTTTTTGCGTATCCAATGGAAGATACACTATTTTGTCCGCATATTGATATTTCTTTCGTATCTCGTATCCGGATGGCGAGAAGAATGTCAAGATAATTTTATACTCTTCAAAATTCTTTTTCAAATATTCTATGACCGGACGTCCCTGTTCAAATTCGCCAAGCGAGGCAGCATGAATCCATATATTCTTAGTTGTATAAAAATTTGTCACAGATAAGCTGTCCCAAACAGTACGACGTCCTTGTATCCAAAGCTTAGCTTTTTTATTGAATAATGAAACTATTAGCACTAAAAAATAATAGCTTCTGATTAAAATATTGTATATAATTTGCATTTAGTAATGTATAATTTATTTTGTACTAAGGTCTTTCGTTTCATATTTACAAAACTTGTTCCGAAAATTAAATAAATAAAATTAAAAATATTTTAATTAAAATAAAAAAAAAAATTACTTTTGCAAAATAATAATAATACAAATAAAATAAAATGACAGAACGAACTATTATTTATCAGCCCAATCAACGTTTGCGACAAGGATGGATTGCTACTTGGCGGCAGCTTTTTAAAAATATAACAAATACACGTGAGCTTATATGGCAGCTTTTTCGTCGCGATTTTTTTATGTCCTACAAACGTTCTTTTGTAGGAATAGGTTGGATATTCATATCGCCAATCATAGGAATTATCTCTTGGGTCTTTTACAATGCAACCGGAGTATTGACCCCTGGCGACGTGGGAATACCATATCCGGCTTATGTTTTGTTGAGCAGTACGATTTTTGGCTTATGGGGCGGATTTCAAGGTGCCGCAGCAGGGACACTTGGCGCTGGAGCAGGATTTATAATGCAAGTAAATTATCCGCATGATGCTCTGCTTGTAAAACAAATAATGTTACAACTTGCTAACTTCTTGATAACATTTGCTTTAAATATTGCTATACTTTTATTTTTTGGAGTCACGCCCAGCTGGATGATAATTCTTTTTCCGCTACTTATTTTGCCAATGATGTTTTTGGGCATGTCAGTAGGTTTGATTATTTGTATAGTTTCTATTGTAGCGCCTGATATACAACGAGTAATAAATTTTATCTTAGGATTGCTCATGTATGTGACCCCGGTAATATATTCGCCAAACGTAGATAATGATTTTCTAAGAAAAATAATAAAATATAATCCGCTAACTTATTTGATAGGAGCACCACGTGATGCCTTGATATATGGTAAAATAGATAATATTGAACTCTTTTTGATTTTCTCTCTCATAAGCTTCTTATTATTTCTTTTTTCTTGGCGAATATTTTATGTGACAGAACAAAAAGTTATAGAAAAGATGATATAATTTGTTTTTTTTTATTATATTTGTGAGAAAATTTTTATATGAAATCATTACCACTTGGCATAAGCGATTTTAGAGAACTCCACAAATATAATAAATATTATGTGGACAAAACTCTGTTTATAAAAGAAATAATAAATTGCGATGAAAAAATAATTCTATTACCGCGTCCTCGAAGATTTGGTAAAACGATGAATATGAGTACGTTAAAATATTTCTTTGAATTATCGGACCAAAGTGCCGAAAATCGCAAATTATTCTCCGGACTCGCCATAGAAAATGAACCCGAATTTGATGCCTTTCAAGGAAAATATCCTATTATTTATGTGAGTTTTAAAGATGTCAAAAATACAGATTTTGAAAATGCTTATGATAAAATCAAAAATTTAATAGCAGCAGTTTACAAATCACATAAATATTTATTAGAAAACTTGGAAGAAGACGAGAAAATTTTTTTTCAAAAGATTCTTTATAAAAATGCAAATCAGAACGAATTAGCCGAATCGTTGCTTTCTTTATCCGAATATTTGTTAAAATATCATTCTATCGAGCCAATTTTATTGATAGATGAATATGATACCCCTATTCATACTGCTTATGCTAATAATTATTACAAAGAGATGATTTCTTTTTTACGTGTTTTATATGGAACAGTTTTAAAAGACAATATCAATCTTAGTAAAGCAGTGTTGACCGGAATTTTGCGAGTAGCGAAGGAGTCTATTTTTAGCGGCGTGAATAATTTTGGAGTTTATACTTTGCTTAACAATCGGTTCTCTGATAAATTCGGATTCACTGAAAACGAAGTATTACAACTTATTAGTGATTATAACATACAAGAAGATGAAACAGAAATTCAAAAATGGTATAACGGTTATATTTTTGGAAAAACTATTATTTACAATCCCTGGTCAATACTCAGACATATTTATACCCGCGAAGATGGTTTCAAACCCCACTGGGTAAATACTGCTTCTAACGAAATAATTCAAAATTTGATAAATAAAAGTGATCCTGTTTTAAAAAAAGAATTTCATTTACTATTATTAAATCAGTCAATTACAAAACATTTGAACGAAGATGTCGTATTTTACGATTTGGAAAAAGACAGCAATAATATTTACACCTTCCTTGTTTTCTCCGGATATTTAAAAGCGTTTAATCCGAAACGAGTTGGGAATAAATTGCATTATGAATTAAAAATTCCTAATATAGAAGTTAATATAGAATTTGAAAATATTTTGAAAACATGGTTTGCCGAATCTTATACCAATGAGAAGGTTTATGACTTGCTCAGAAGTTTAACTGATGGCGATGTGAAACTGTTTGAACAGATTTTAGGGGATTTTATATTAAATACTCTTTCTTATTTTGACACTGCTGGAAAAAATGTAGAGAAGGTATATCAGGCATTTTTATTAGGAATATTTGTCAATCTAATTGATAATTACGAGATTAAATCGGAACAAGAATCCGGACATGGAAGATATGACATCGCACTTATCCCGCATGACAAAACGAAATTAGCAATAATAATGGAATTGAAATCTATAAATAAAAAAGAGACAAAAACAAAGGTATTGAGTGAGGCAATAAAACAAATGAAAGAACGTCAATATTCTGTCTCTATACGAAACCGCGGATATGAAAGAATATTAGAATTTGCAGTGACTTTCGACGGCAAACGTTGCTGGACAAAAAAAGCCGACAGCAATTAAATCAAAAAACTAAAA
>DYQJ01000100.1 GCA_020719345.1 Draconibacterium orientale
AGTTTCGCAAAGAAAAAAGTGTAAACTACTTTTAAGCGGTTATGAAAGATGCCTTCTGCGGCATTTTTCAATTTGTTAATAGGTTTGATAATAGTCCTTAAAATATAAAAACCGAATAGGACGAATAAAAAAGTTGCTATAACAATAGTTATTAAAGACTTGTATAAAAATTGAAATTGTATTTCTTTTAAAATATCTATTGTTTCGTCTGTTTCATCAACTATGCGTTGATTAATAAGGTCAATAATTTCTTCGTATTGTTTATGATATTGATTTTTTAGTTCGTTTATCTTGTTATTGTCATTAAAATTTAAAATTGTGTCTGCTATATCTGATGTGAAGTCGTTAAATTCGTCTATTTTTTGTACCAAAAGTATCATTAATTCTTGCTCGGATTCTTCAAATTCTCCTTCGTGTTTTTCTTCCATTTTTTCTGTGTCTTGCATATCTTTCTCTACAATTTTATCTAAGTGCATCACAATAGAGGAATCCAAGTATTCAATTTCAGATTTATTACTTTTACCGTTAAAAAAGCGTTCTATCTCGTTGTGCTTGCTTTCTATAATAAACTTTAGTTCGCTAAGCATGACAATTTCCGGTTGCGATTCTTTGGTGCTGTTTTCAATAGAATTAGCAATAAAATTTATCGCGTAATTATTGCTTATAATAAGCAATACGCTTATTAGCATTGACAGGGCAAGTATTATTATCAACTTTATTTTTATAGACATGAGTTCAATTATATTTATTAATCACCGAGTTCAAATGTTATCCCAAAAATTAAACCAAAGATAGGGTTTTGATTTGATATATTATAAGGTATTCCGAGTCCGAGTTCCATGAAGTCTGTTGGCTTGCAAGTTATTCCGGGTGTTATCAGTATAGTATTTTCTGTTTCAATGATTCCGTTAATTTCTAAAGTGGTAACAATCATTTTGTAAGGGTATAGCATAGCGAGATTGTAAGCAATTTCTATTTCTTGACCTATTTGTGCGCCGCAGCTAATATGTGTCTGAAACTTATTTAATTGCTTAGCAAATACGAGCGAAGGTTCATATTCAATTTCTGTTTCTGCGTGATTTTCAATGTAATTATCTGTAACAATTCCTGTTTCTAATATTGCTGATATAGCAAAATGTTTGTTATTAATAATTGACAAAAGTAGTCCTAATTCAGCTGCATAATTAGTATAATTTCTTGTAGTATAATTTTGAGTGTTTTTCGGATAAAAAGTTTCAAAATTTCCGCCTATTCCTATTTGGAGATTTTTTGTTATACCGTATTCTATTTCCATCGCGGGAGAATTTGTTTTAGCATCTGCGAAATTATAGAATTGGTTATTTAGAGATATTTGCAATTCGTTTTTTTCTTGCGGATATACTGCTGATGCGATAAAAAATTCTTGTATTGGCTAGTCGAATCTCAAGGAGTCTTGGTCTTCTTCTTGCGCAAATGCGCTGATATAAGAAAATATAAGAATGCAAATAATCAATTTTTTCATCTTTATAGTTGTGTATATAATTAATATTTATTATTTTTTTTAGCTCTGTCCATTTCTCTGTCGGCATCTTTTTGTTTCATATTTTCGCGTTTATCTTCTGAGGATTTGCCTTTTGCGAGGGCTATTTGTAATTTAGCGAGTCCTTTGTCGTTGAGAAACATTTTAATAGGGACTATTGTCAGTCCGGCGGTTTGCACTTTCTTTTTCAAGAATTTAAGTTCTCGTGAAGTAAGTAATAATTTACGTTCGCGGTTAGGTTCGTGATTGTAATGTCCGGCAAACTTGTATTCGGAGATGGTCATTTTGATAAAAAGTTCGTTCTCGTAGAAGTGACAGTATGCGTCTACCAGACTTGCTCGTCCCATTCGGATAGATTTTATCTCTGTACCGAGCAGTTGAATACCTGCGATATATTTGTCAATAATTTCGTATTGAAAAAAGACTTTTTTATTAGATATATTAACTTCTGACATATTATAAAAGATTTAATTATTAATGAAATTATTATTAAACAATACTTTAGCATTTTCTATAGCGGCTTGCGTAATATTTTCGCCGCTGAGCATTTTAGCAACTTCTTGTAGTCGTTCTTGGTCAGATAGCAGTTTTATTTTAGAAGAAGTGGTATTTTGTTGCTCAATTTTATATACTTTATAGTGTGCGTCTCCTTTTGCTGCTACTTGTGGGAGATGCGTGATGTTAAGGACTTGCAATTTTCGTGACATTTTTTTCAGAATATTTCCCATTTTATCTGCAATTTCGCCGGATACTCCGGTGTCAATTTCGTCGAAGATAATAGTTGGCAGAGCTTTGGAATTAGAAATAATGGCTTTTATAGCAAGCATGAGTCTTGATAGTTCTCCTCCGGAGGCAACTTTTTCTATTTTTTGCAGGTCAACATTCTTGTTTGCCGAGAATAAGAAATTTATTTCATCAGTTCCTGTTTCGGAGAAGTCTTGATTTTTAGTTATTTTAACATTAAAAGTTGCATTTATCATACCGAGTTGTTTAAGTATTTCTAATATTTCCTTCTCAAATTTAGGTGCGAACTTTTTACGTTGTTCGTGGAGTTTATTAGCGAGTTCTTTTAGCGTTATCAGTTCGGCAGTAATTTTTTTCTCCAGTATTTCAATATTTTCGTCAAATGAGCTGATAGCTTTGAGTTTATCATTTAGTTGATTTTTTATCTCTAAAAGTTCGGCACATGAATTAACTTTGTGCTTTTTTTGTAGTGCATATATTATGTCAATGCGTTGATTAATAAATTCTAATCTTAGTGGATTAAATTCTATGTTATTATTTTGTATCTCTACTTCGGTGCTGAGGTCTTCTAAGTCAATATAAGCTGTTTGTAGCCGGTTGAAAAATTCTTCGGCTTTGTGGAGATATTTATTAATATTTCGTGCTGCTTCTACACATGTTTTTAGCTGTAAAATAATAGGATTTTCTTCGCCGCTCATAGCGTTGTAAATTTTTGCGAGATTGAGTTTTATTTCTTCTACATGCGTGAGCGTGTCTTGTTCTTTTTCGAGGTCTTCTTGTTCGTCTTCTTTTAGTTTTGCGTCTTCCAGTTCTTGATATTTTGTCTGCACGAGTTCTTGTTGTAGTTTGGATTTTTCTGCTTCATTTTTTAGTTGTTCTAATTGTTTGAGCAGATTTTTGTAGTTAACGAAAGTATTTAAGTATTCATCGTTAAGAGCTTTATTATTAGCATATATATCTATTATCTCTAATTGAAATTTCGTTTCGTTAAGTTTTAGCGTTTCGTGTTGCGAGTGTATGTCAATAAGCTTAGAAGTTATTTCTTTAAGCTGGTTAAGATTTACGGGAGTGTCGTTAATAAATGCGCGCGATTTTCCTGCGCGATTTATTTCTCTACGGATGATAGTTTCTTCGAAGTAGTCTATTTCTAATTCGGAGAAAGTTTGTAGTAAGTTATAATTTTTGATATTAAAATTAGCTTCTACAATACATTTTAGGTTTTCATTTTTAATAACGGAGGTGTCTGCTCTTTGTCCTAATAAAAGTGCAAGAGCTCCGAGTAGGATAGATTTTCCTGCTCCTGTTTCTCCGGTGATTATAGATAGTCCGGGTTTAAAATCTATTTCTAATTCGTCTATGAGTGCGAAGTTTTTTACCGATAATGAATTTAACATATACTATATTTTATTTAATTCATACAATTTTAATAATAGTTCTTTTTCTTTGTTAGATATATCAGTTGGGATTTTATGCAAAATTTTAACATATAGGTCACCAAATTCATTTGGTTTATCAGGTATCGGCATTCCGTAGTTTTTGATTCTAAGGACTTTACCGTGCGGTGTAGCTTGCGGGATGTTCATCTCTATTTCGGCATTGAAAGTATTTAATTTAATTTTTTCGCCGAGTATTATGGTATATATATTGACATGTATTTCGGTGTGCAAATCATTACCTTGTCTCTTGAATACAGGATGTGGTTTTATAACAATTCGGACATACGCTTTAGTATTCAAATTATTAGCATTATAGTTATCGGGGGTCGCTGTTATAATTTCTTCGTTCTGTATTCCGGGTTGCAGAATTATTTTCATCTTTTTGTTATCAATGGTCAGTATTCTTGTTGAGCCGTTATAAGCTTCTTCTAAGTCTATTGTAACTTTTCCGCGTATTTGCGAGTCGCGTATTGCGTTCTCGTTTTTATCAAAGAATTTTTTAAAGAAGTCAGAGAATGAACCTTTTTTATATTTGTTTAGCAGTTCGTCCCAGTAGCTGTTGTCTTGTTTTTCGGTATTTTGCGAGTTTTCTTGTTTATTATGTGCATTGTTATGAGCATTATAATGAGCATTATTTTGTTTTGCATGAGTATTTTTTCGTGTTTCTATTCTGTCGTATTCAGCACGTTTTTTTTCGTCGCTGAGGACTTCATAGGCTTCTGCTATGTCTTTAAATTTTTCTTCGGCTTTCTTGTTATCAGGGTTTTTATCCGGATGATAAATCATGGCGAGGCGGCGATAGGATTTTTTTATTTCCTCCGCTGTCGCCTCCCTATTGACTTCTAATATAGTGTAATAATCTTTATATTTCATAAAAAAACTGTTTAGTAATTATCTTCTTTTACAATAGTTTGTAATTGAGGTTTCATTATTGCACCTATTTTTTTTCTGCCGTCTATTTTTATAAGTATCGGGTTTTCAAAATGTATTACCCTAACATATTGGTCTTCGTAAATAGAAGGCGAATTATTTAAAAAATCTATATCATAAAAACCATCGTTTTTGTAAGGATTTATAGTAAAATATCCTACTCTAAACGAAGTGAGATTTTGGAAGAAGTGCGTTCCTTGGCTTGGGTCAATTCTATAGTCAGATAGTCCGGATTCTATGATTACTCGTGCTGCACAAATTTGTGACCATTTAACAGGTATTCCGAGCCAGTGGTCGCTTGAGCCCCAACGTCCGGGTCCTACGAGTACGTAATTTTTGTTTTGTTGTTGAAAGATATTATTAAGTTCTTCTATTTTCATGGCTATTTTCAGGTTATTCGTAGAGTCAAAAACTTCGGGTCTGACATAAATAAGGTCATGTACATTTTTAACTACTCCATTTCCGAGTGCGCTGCTGCAAAATATAATAGTTTCGTCTTTTTGTATATCTTGGAGGTTTTCTTTAATGGTGTCATTAGATTCAACAATAGAGCGTATCTGTAAGAGATTGAATACAGGTTGCTTAAGTTTGAAAGGGTCAATATTGGCAGCAAATTCTATTTCTATAGGTCCGTTCATTTCTTCGTGTCCTATTTTTAGTATATCTTGCAATATCTTAGCCACCGGAAAAGAGTTATATTTTAAGATATTTGCAAACGTAATTATTTTTTTGCCTTTATAATGTTTACCTTCTCTAAGGACGTCGTTTTGAAAGTCGTAAACCGAACTGACGAGGTCTAATGTAGAATCTGTTTCGGCTTCGGCAACTTTTAATTTCATCAGATTAACTGAGTCACTGGTGTTTATATTAAAGCTGTCAGCATTCAAATCTAATGAGATGAAATATTTTTGTGTTTCTTGCAAAGCACGTTTAGTGCTTGTTAGTTGCAATATTTTATCGGGATGCTTAGGCGAGAAGCTAATTCCTTGTCCGCCATCTACAATATATTTTCCGAGTCCGAATGCGATGTTGGCTACTCCGTCTTCGGGTTTTTCGGGGTCGATGGGGTAGAAATTAATTGAACGTGCTACTCCGGAGAATGTAGGATAGAACTTATTATTATACGCTTGTCCGCAAAGTTCTTGAAGGACGACTGCCATTTTTTCTTCGGCAATAATATTAGAAGTAGCAGCCATATACCCTTTGCTGTCTTTGTAATAAACAGAGGCATACACACTTTTAATAGCAGTGCTAATCATTCGTACCATGTCCATTTCATTATTTGCTTTTGGCAGCATATATGTAGAATAGATGCCTGCAAAAGGTTGAAAATGTGAGTCTTCTAAGAGACTTGATGAGCGTACGGCGATAGGATTTTGCACCACCGAGACGAAGGTGTTTAAGTCTTTATGATATTTGTACGGTATTCTGGCATTTACAAAGGCATTCAAAATTTCTTCATTTGAACGGTCAGATAGTGCGATTTCGTACAAATTATTTTCTTGCATAAAGGCATCAAATACTTCGGTAGTGACGACTACTGTTTTCGGTATTTTTACTTGTATTCCGTTGTAGTTTTCCAATTCGGGATGTCGTTTGATAAAAGAGTCTAAGAAAGCCAGCCCTCTTGCTTTTCCACCTAATGCTCCTTCTCCGATTCGGGTGAATGTTAAATATTCGTCAAAATTTTCGCGGTTGAATTCGGCGATGATACCTCTACTTTTATTGGTTCTGAAATTTGCAATTACATCGAAGATAAATCTTCTTAGTTGTTGCAAATCGGCAAAATCTTCCATTTTCACATCTTTAAGATAATTTGCTATATCAAACAGCGCTCTTGCGTTAAGCCATTTAGAGAGATGATTTCTACTTACGTGATACATAAGCGATTCGTCCGGTATTTGAAATATTTTATCTTGCAAAGATTTCAAGTCTGTTATTCTAAGGATTTCATAATTTCCTTCTGGGTCTTTAAAAACAAAATCTCCAAAAGCAAAATATTCGCGGATGAATATTGTCAAGTCTTGCAATAATTTTTTAGAATTTTTATTAATAAAACCGACTTTGATATTTTTTGCATGCTCCATATTTTCTTCTTCGGAAGATTGTAAGAGGACTGGAAGTAACGGGTCGTTTTCTTTGATAGCTTTTGCCAATTTGATACCAGCCATTCGGTCTTTTACGTTGTCTTTTTTATAATTGACATCGGAGATAATTCCTAAGACATTTTTTTGATATTTATTATATAATTTTTCTGCTTCGTTGTAGTTGGTAGCGAGTAGTATTTTAGGACGTCCTCGCATTCGCAACATTTTTTGATGTTCGTTAAGTCCTTCGGTCATGAAGGATAGCGACTGTTCAAAAATTATTCGGTAAATAGTAGGTAAATAGCTGGAATAGAAACGTATAGAGTCTTCTACCAGAATGATAACCTGTACTCCGACAAGATTGACGTCGTTCTCTACATTCATTTCGTCTTCCATTAGTTTGATGATAGCCATCAATATATCAGAGTGTCCTAACCAACAGAATACTCGGTCTATTGCGCTCAAATCTTCGCGGGAAATTCGGATAGATACTTCGCGAGAAAAAGGCGTCAGCACTACTATAGGGATATTTTTGTACTTAGCTTTTATGTGCTTGGCAAGTTGAAACGGATCCATACCTCCAACACTAAGCATGGTTATTATCAAGTCAATTTTATCAGTTTCTAATTGTTTAAAAGCTTCTTCCGCAGAGGACACTTGCACAAATAGGGGCGGATATCTTAGATTTAAAGCTACGTACTCATTAAATATTTGCTCATCTATACGACCGTCCTCCTCCAACATGAAAGCATCATACTTACTACAAATCAATAATACCTTATATATGCGCTTTTGCATCAGCAAATCGTAACGAACTTCCGAAAAAGAATAATGTGTTTGCATCGCTATTTTATTATTTGAAATTTCTTTTTACAAAAATATAAATTTTATAAAAAAAAAACTTAATTTTACAATAAATTAATAAAAAAAGTAGCATTTTTATATAAATATACGTATAATGTATATATAAAACAAAAAAAATGTGAATATATAACAAAAAAAAAAATTATGAAAAGGATTCTTGTAATTTTGGCGATAATAATTTCGCTTACGGCATGCAGATTTCAACAAGAAGTTATCACTCCTTCAAAGAATTTAACTTACATAATAGACTCCGCCGAGTATAATTTTGTTCTGCACACTCCCCAAATAGGAGACCATTACAAGCTAAATTATACCAAGCGCGAGGGCGAATATTTAAAAGTTAATGTCTCGTACACCGGCGGATGTTTGCAACATGATTTTAATATTTTTTGGAACGAGATTTTTTTGTACAGCATGCCCGCTAGCGCGACGATATTAATCACGCACAACGCCAACAGCGATGCCTGTGAAAATAACTTAACAGAAAATATTATCATTGACCTCAAACAAATTTTTGGAGATAATTATAAAGATGCTTTGGAAATAATAATAATAAATGGTTATTTCACGCAAATATAAATAATTATAATCCATTTTTACATATTTTGTGTTACCAATAGATGAAAAAATAATCAATGGCTGTATTAAACAAAACCTCAAATACATGGAGATGTTGTACAAGCTGTTTTACAGTTATGCGATGAGTATTATACTCCGTTTTTCAAGTAATAAGAACGATGCTGAAGAAATTCTTAACGACAGCTTTCTTAAATGTTTTGATAATATTAAAAGCTATGACCCTGCTAAGCCATTCAAAACATGGTTCCGCCGAATCGTAGTAAATACCAGTATTGACTATTATCGGAAGAATTTGAAATTCATGGACAATCAAAATATTGATGACATAAATTATTTGCATTCAGACTATGACTCGGTCAATGGACTTAATGTTGAAGATTTACTCAAACTACTGACGCAATTGCCTGAAATGTACCGAATTATTTTTAATCTCTACGAAATAGAAGGGTACAAGCACGAAGAAATTGCGGAAAAACTTAATATAGCGACAAGCAGCTCGCGGACTTATCTGATGCGAGCAAAAAAGATATTGCAAGAACTCTACAATAAAAACTTTAATATAAACAACCATGTCCAATTTATTTGATGAAATGTTGACCCTCAAAATTAAGGAAGCTTTTGAAAATCACAATGAGCATTACAATCCGGACAATTGGAAAATGTTGAAACGGAAAATACAAAACCGCAAACGTAAAAAAATCGTCTATTTTATAAAACGTTTAGCTGCTGTGGTCGCTATTATTTTTACGCTGATATCGGTAAAATTAACATACGATACTGACGAGATAACGATAGCACGAAGAATAGATTTTGAGAATAATTATTTTGATAATACTAATAATCAAGCAAATATAAATAAACAAGTATTACAAAAAGAACAAGATAGTATTATTACTTTTGCCGACAAAGAAAATAAATTTTTGTCTAACAATCACAGTATGTCAGTCCCTGAAAATATAACTGCGTTAAAACAAGAAAATTTAGTGAAAAATGAAGATAAAATAACGTCTATAAACAAAGAGTTGAGTTACCCGACAACTAAATCTTCCATAGAGTCCACCGATTCGGTAGATATAATTCCGCTTCAACATACCGACAATATAATAGACGACAATAATTCATCTATTATAGTTACTGATATTCAAAAAAAATCAGAAGCATCTTCGGAAACAGACATTTTCAAAGAAGAGAAAAAAGATGACAAAAATATAAATAGAATTGATTTTGGAATATCTGTAAGTTCCAATATCAACTATGCTGCCGGATATTCTATTAATAATAGGGCTTTTGGAATGGGAACTTTTTTGAATTATAATATAAAAAATCATCTGAACTTAGAGACCGGTATTCAGATTAGCCAAACAAATTTTAGCCAAAATAATAATATGCTTAAAGAATCAAACATAGTTTATATGAGCAATGTAACTGCAGCGACAATATCAATTGACCATAAAATAAAATTAGTTTGCTTGGAGATTCCTATCAATTTACAGTACGAGTTAAAAAATATCTGCTTAAACTTGGGCATTTCTTCGCTTGCGTATATAACTGATAAAAAACAATATACACAAATAACAACGATTCAAAAATCTGACTCTTTAAGTATGCAAACAGATAACATAAATTATATTTATGAAGATGTTACTATTCGTAACAAGTCTTTTTCCGAGTTTGATTTGGCTAAATTATTAAATATAGCGGTCTCATACAAAGTTCATTTTAAAAATTATGACATGTTATTAGAGCCACAGATAAAACTACCGTTAGGAGAGATGAGCAGTGAAAATATAGCTTTTTACAGCGGCGGCTTGGCAATAAAATTTAGTTTTTAAAATATAATTATTCTATATTCCATTTGTATGGCACTATCGGTGGCATCAAACCTAATAAGTTACCTTTTTGTGTTAAAACATAAAGTCCTTTTTTTTGTGCATACACGTCTGCATCTTCTTTTATAGTAATTCCGGCGATTGCACCTAAAATGGTTTTTCCTCTTAAATTAAGATTTGGAGGTGCTTCTTGAATCCGTTGCATACGGCTTATGTGGTAGTTTACGTACTCTACAGTTAATGTAGTTTTTATTTCTACTACTACGGCATGTGTGTCGTTTAGAGCAAACAAGTCTATTTCGTAATATTTTTGGTCATTCTTATATACTATAACATTTGAATATATATCATGTAAAACGATACCTTCTTTTTTAAAGACATCTATCAGTCCGGGACGCACTAAACTTTCTACAAATCGTCCCCAATTACTATCAAACATTCGGAATCTATTATCAAATTCCTTCTTACTGGCAGCTAAGCTAAGATAAAATTCTTTATCGCGTTCTTCAGCTCTTTGTTTGAGTTCTTCTGCTTGTCGTTTTCTTTCTTCTGTTTCTCGTTTTCTTTCTTCTGTTTCTCTGATACGAGCTTCTTCTGCTGTAGCTAACATAAGATAAAATTCTTTAGCTCTTTCTTCTGCAACTTGTTTACTTATTTCTACTTGTTTATTAAATGCAATCGCTTGTTGTTCTAATAAATCCAAAATATCTTGCTTGGTAAGTTCTTTTTTTTCCATATTTTCGTTTTTTTAAATTTATTATTATTACAAACAAAAGTAGAAAATTATTTTAAATTCTAAATAAAAATTCGGAATTATTTTTTTGAAAATATTTTGTAAATATACTATAAACGGCAACTTGCCAAAGTTTAAAACTTTGGCAAGTTTTTTACAATTATTCATTAATTTTTAGCTATCTCCTTAAAAGAGGCAGTAATACCTTTTATAAGTGACGAGCTAAATCCGTTGTGTTCCATCTCGTTGAGTCCTACGATAGTACATCCCTTAGGTGTTGTTACTTTATCAATTTCTTGTTCCGGATGATTTCCTTCTTGTAACAATATTTGTGCAGCTCCTTTGACTGTTTGATAAACTATTCGGCTTGCACTTTTGGCGTCAAAACCTATTTGTATTCCTCCTTGAATCATTGCCCTCATGAAACGCAAGACATACGCTATTCCACAGGCGCCGAGGATAGTCGCAGCTTCTTGAAGTCCTTCTTCTATGTCTAATGTTTCTCCTATAGAATTAAAAATGTTCGCAACAATTTCTTTTTCTGTATTATTAGCTTTCTTATAGCTGTAACAGGTGACCGATTCGTTGACCGATGCCGCTGTATTTGGCATAACACGAAAGATAGTTACCTCTGTATTGATGACCTCTTTAATATGATTAATACTAATCCCAGATGCAGCCGATATTAGAATATGTTTATTCGGTACTAACAAATCTTTTATCTCGTTAAGTACGGTGTCCACGATATAAGGTTTTACTGCTAATATAATAACTTCCGAGTTTTCAACGGCTTCTCGGTTATTATTAGTTATTGTAATTCCTTTGTCTTGCAAGAATTTTATAGTAGATAAATTGCGTTTAGTGACTGTAATTAGTCCGGTTTGTAAATAGTTATTTTTTATTAATCCGCCGGCTATTGCAGACCCAAGATTTCCTCCGCCTATTATGGCTATGTTATTTTTCATGTCCTTAAAAATTAGAATAATATATTACAATTAATTAGAGTTATTTTTTAATATAAAATTAGGTAAATTATCTAAAATTACATTATCTTTGACAAAGTAAACAAATATTAAAACAATTAACAAAGAAAATAATAAATATTTTCTAATTAGCAATAAAAAAGATGGAAACTCTAATTTCAGCAGTTATACTTGCCGGTGGCAAAAGCTCTCGCATGGGAGAAAATAAAGCTTTATTGAAAATAAATAATCTCTCGTTGATAGAAAAAATTTATAATATAGTCGCAATATTTACCAATGATATAATAATATCTTGTAATACAGAAGAATATAATTTTTTAAAATCAAGAAAAGTTCACGATTTGCATCATAACTGCGGTGCTATTTCCGGTATTTTGGCTGGCTTGCAACAAATTAAATATCAAAAATCCTTAATTATCAGCTGTGATGTGCCGCTTGTTAATGAAAAACTGATAAACTATATTATTTCTAACTCAAAAAATTACGAAGCAACAGTAGTAAAACACAAAAACTTCTTGGAGCCACTAATAGGGGTTTATGATAAACAAATTATTAATATCATTGAAAATCAAATTTCTAATAAAGATTATTCTATAAATAATTTACTTAAAAAATTAAATATTAATATCTTAACCATAGATGCGACCATTGATTTTTACGAAGAAAACTTGTTTCTTAATATAAATACTCCACAAGATTATCAAAAATTAATAGATAAAAAAAATTGAATTCCCAGTAAAAGTAGTATATTTGTAGTCATAAACTTAGAATTTAAAATATGGAACGACTAATGCCATACGGATTAGCTAATTTTGAAAAAATAGCG
>DYQJ01000341.1 GCA_020719345.1 Draconibacterium orientale
TAAATATTAGCAGTTCCGCTTTTTTTATTTCCTTCGTTGAAGTACGAAACCATCTATCCCCATATTGAACATAATACTTTTTGCTAAGTATTTTTCTGGACAGAACCCGTTTGTGTTATTTGTCATTTTCATTTTTTCGCCTCATAATTTGGAAATTCAGCACCGATTAAAGAAACGGCATATTTAAAGCTGCCGTCGGTACAACCAGTATGTTCGTGGAATTTAGCAAGATTAGTGCTTTTGTTATCGTCTAAGTCTTTATATAGCATTTTTACTGCATCATAGACAGTTATATTCTTATCCATTTTAATTTCTTTATTGTGAGCCGCAGTATAACGAGCCATTTTGTGCATATCATCCAGTTTATCATAGATATAAGTATATTGGATATTGAAAATAAGATTTACCGGCTTTATCTGCCGATCCAGTTTCTTATCGTCCATATTTTTGCGAAGAACAACCACAATATTAACGATATTTGAAACGATGAGTAGCCAAAACATTATTTGAGATAGCATTTTATCCTCCGATATTATTAATAGTTATTCGATTAAGCTCTTGTAAATGTAGGCTTAGTTTTTCTATGTCTTCATCTTCTATGTAAGTTGCCCATATATTTAGTTTTGTTTTTGCGAAGATTAATTCATTTAGCACACTTTCTAATAGGTCTTTTTCAAACGCATTAGTTTTTTTTGCTTCAGAAAACCTATAATCAATAATTTTTTCAACTTCATTAAGAACAACTGCAAGATAAGCTGTTTGCTGATCTATATCCCTAATAATGTTTTCTTTTTGTAATGAAATCATTAGTATTTATCCGTAAGTTTAACAAAATTTAATTCTTTTCCTATATTTAATCCCCAAGTAAACCAAGCCGTTGCGAACCAACTACTACTCTTTTCTATTCCATTTGGTCTTTGAAAATTTATCCTATGATTGAAGAGTATTATTTCAAGTCCATATTTCTGAAATAGGTTTTGTCTTTTTTCCGTTTCCAACGTGGTTAGAGGAAGTAAAAACGCAAAAGGTTTTCCTAAATCATAAGCACGTTCTAAAAACTTTTGTTTAAGTGAGAATGGTGGATTAGTTACTATAATGTCATATTGCCGTTTCGGCTCTATGCCTAAAAAATTCTCTCCGGTTTGAATATCGGTTGCTATGATATTTTTATATCCGTATGCCCAAAAAGCATTAACTAAATTGCCTTGACCTGTGGCACATTCCCAAATAGTCCATTCAAGAGGTATATATTGAAGTAAAGGTATTATAGCAATAGGTGGAGTTTGGAAATCATTACTGCTAACTATATTTAAAGGTGGTTTCATTTGCTATCGCTCCATATCTTTATATTTTGGGCATTTTCAAACCAATGTTCTCCCAATTCCTCAACCATTTTGTTAATTTTAATATATTGAAGGTAATGGCAACAAGGTATTCTCATAGCTGATGCCTTTTGTTTTTTCCTATTTAGTTTTATTCTATTATGAAATGATTTAAGTTTTTTAGAGTTCATTTTTAATACCTTTTTTCTTGGGAGTTAGAAACATATTTCAAAAGCTGTTTTACTTGTAGCTCTCTATCATCTTTTGTGTATTTCAAAATATTCTTTGCGTTACACATAGAATGAAAGTTTGCAGAAATAATTACAGAATCAACTACATCATTTTCTTCGATTATAAAAAAGCCTCGTTCTTTTAATGCTTTGTCTAATTCGGACACAGTTCCCATACTTTAACCTATTAATTCTAATTGATTAATATATATATCGTTTACATCTTTTGTTAAAACGGCTTTGGAAACATTATTTGGTTTTTGAGTAAGACTTACTCTTAGTTGAAATTGTGGTTTTTCTGCCAAGTGCCAACCCTTTTTGGCATTGAGTTTTATTTTGTCGTGCAGCTCTACTATCGACCTTGCCGTAATTTCTTTTCTATCTTCTTTCATCATAAATTTTTCGCCCATAAATCGCCTCTATTGAATTTTTATTTACAATTCGATACTTTTATCGTTGGAATAGGTTTTCTCTTCGCTACCGTCATTTGTGATTGGTTTTTTTGCCGTTTTATCTTTCGTTTCCACTATCATTTTTTCACATTCGGTTAAAATTAAATTTAAAGTTTTCCTTTGCTGAAAAGAAAGCAAATAGTCTTGGTTGTTAAATAATAACTTAAAATCTAATAGGTACTTAACTACTTTTTTTCTTGAGATGTTTAGTTTTATAGCAATATCAAATTCATCATATCCGAAGTAAATTTTCAGAAGGCTACAAATTAATTGCCGTGCATAGATGATTTCAGATGAGCATATTGCAGGATTGATAATTCTCATTCCTGCTATCCCCAAATATTTGCATATTATTTCAAAAACATCATCAACTGGCATTTAACATTTCTCCGTCAATTTCAATTTTCCATTTATCAGGTGTTTTCAGATAATTTTTGAAAATATCCCACAGCCGTACAGTTTTGCTCTGTCCGTTAAATTCGTAAGCACAAAGATTGTCGCCATTAAAATCATATTTCCAACCGTTTATTGAAACCTTTTGCGGATTGCCATACTGTTTCATCAATTTTTTGATTTCGCTTGTCTCCGTCGATTCTTGTGGCTCTGTATTGCTT
>DYQJ01000101.1 GCA_020719345.1 Draconibacterium orientale
GTAAAAACGCAAAGTTTCGCAAAGAAGTGTAACCTAATAAATGAAACATGCCTAAATTAGGATAGGTATTATCAGTGGAAAAATTACAGTTCCAAATATTTTGTTAATTTTCGCGAGAGGACAAAAAAGTAATCCGATGTTCTGTTTATATATATAATAATATTTTTTTCTATGGGCGTATTTTTTGCGAGTTCTACTATTCTTCTTTCGGCTCTACGACAAATAGTTCGGCAAATATGTGCATAAGCAACTGTTGGATGTCCTCCGGGTAGAACGAAATTAGTTATTTTTGGCAGTTGCTCGTCTATGTGGTCAATTTCATTCTCTATTTTATCTATGTCTTGTTGCGATATTTTATATAAATTGAACTCGTTATTTTCATTATCCGTTGCCAATGATGCTCCTATTGCAAATAAATTGTTCTGAATAACTATTAGCGTTTCAATAGATTGTTTATCAATTTTTTGACTTCTTAGTAGCCCGATGAATGCGTTTAGTTCATCTATTGTTCCGTATGCTTCTAATCTTAGGTCGCTTTTATTAACACGTTTTCCTCCGAGTAAGGATGTCGTTCCGAGGTCTCCAGTTTTAGTATATATTTTCATAAAAAAAAGATTAAATTTTAATAGCTAATAACGTAATATCATCTCGTTGTTCTACTCCTGTCATGTAGTTTTCGAGGTCGCTTTCAATAATTCGTTTTTGAAGGTCTAAATTTTCTTTAACATTTTCTTTAATAATGTTTAGAAGTTTAGTAGGACCGTATTTTTTACGGCTTTGGTCATTTTGGTCAGTGAGTCCGTCAGTTGTCAAATACATAATATCTCCGAAGTCCATTTTACGTTCTTGATTGGTGAAAAATATCATATTTTGTGGCATTACTCCGCCGATAGTTCTGCGGTCTGCCTCTAATTTTTCCAATTCGTTATTAGAATAAATGTATAATGGTCTTTTTGCGCCGGTGAATATTAGTTTAATATTTCCGAGTTCGTCTTTTTCAATTTTGCAAAAACACATGTCCATGCCGTCTCGGTTGTCTGTTTGGTCTTGTCGCAGAGCTTTACGGAGATTCAGGTTCAGATGTGTGAGTATGTCTTTGGGGGACAGTATATTGTGTTCAACAATAATTTCAGTGAGCAGACGTGTTCCTATCATGCTCATGAATGCTCCCGGGACTCCATGTCCGGTGCAGTCTGCTACGGCAAAGAAATATTGTCTTATATTGTTGTTATCTAATTGATTGTACCAGTAGAAATCTCCAGAGACGATGTCTTTCGGCTGATATATAATAAATGCCCCAAAATGTTCTTGTATTTGCTTTATAGAAGGTAAGATGGCATTTTGAATTGTTTTGGCATACCTTATACTTGCTCGTATGTTTTCGTTCTGCGATTCTATCATTGTATTTTTGGAAACAACTTCGTCTAATGCAGCTTGCAGTTCTTCGGCTTGAGCTTGCAGTTCTTCTTTTTGTTGTTCTACTTCAAATGTTCGTTGTTTGACAAGGAGTTCTAATTTTATTTTCTGGTTTTCTACTCTTTTAACACGTATTTTTACAAATAGATAGACCGAAATAATTATAATAAGCGTTACTGAGATTCTAAATATCCATGTTTTCCAGAAAGGGGGATTTATTTTTATGGTGATGACTTCGTATTGGTCGTTCCATACTTCGTCGTTGTTTGCGGCTTTAACTTTAAATTGGTATGTTCCATGCGGCAGATTAGTGTACATAATGTAATTTCGGTTTTCTACGTAGTTCCATTGTTTTTCAAAGTCTTCCATGATATAAGCGTAATTGTTATATTCCGGATTTGTCAGGTCAAATGCAGCAAATTCTATGGAGAAGACATTTTGTGTGTAGTCAAGTTCTATATATTTATCAAAAATGAAGTTGTTATAAGTTTGAGTTTTCGTATCTTCCAGTATTGATTTGTTAAATATTTTGAAATCAGTAATTGCTATTTGTGGTTTAATATTGTTATCTATCACTTTGTCGGGGTAAAAGTAAGTAATTCCTGCGAGACTACCAAACAAAAGCTGTCCATCATTTAGTTTGAGTACTGCGTTTTTGTTAAATCCTGGACTTGCTAATCCATGTATTAATTGGTAATTTTTAAAAGTCTTATTCGTGGTATCAAACTTAGATAGTCCATAGTTTGTAGAAATCCACAAATATCCGTAGTCGTCTTCTATTATGGCTTGCACTGCATTGTTGGCGAGTCCATCTGTGTCGTAAAAATGTTCAAAGGTCTTAGTATTTTTGTCAAATTTATTTAGTCCGCCGTCTTTTGTTCCTATCCAGAGGTTTTCATTGGAGTCAAAGTATAAAGATGTTATTACATTACTGCTAATGCTGTTAGTATCAGCGACATTATATTTGTATTCGGAGATAATGACCAGGGTTGAGGAGAGGACATATATTCCGTTATTTGTACCTACCCAAAGATTACCTGCATTGTCTTCGGCAATTGCTACCACCAGATTTCCAACGAGATAGTTTTTGAAGAAATATTTATCGTTCTGTTTATTTATTTCGTTGAGTGCGTTTTCTGAACCGACAAATATCTTCTTGTTTTTTGTTTGATAAATATAAAGCGCCGATTTTCCGTTGAACGAAGTTTTGTCTGTTTCGTCATTGATAAAGGTATGTGTTATGTAATTGTTATCAACTTTTTCTAACATATTAAGTCCTCCTTTGTATGTTCCTACCCATATTTTTTCTTCGTTATCAATGAGTAAGCTCCAGATTCGGTTAGTCAAAATTTCCGAGTTTGTGGTGTTGAATAGTTCTAATTTCTCAAAATTTTTATTAAATTTTACAAGTCCTCCGCCGTCAGTTCCTGCCCATATATTTTGGTTCTTGTCTTTTTGTAATTGGAAGATACTTGGGTATGGGAGGTTGTCGTTGCTTTGATTATATACGATATTGTTGAATTTCTTAGGTTTGAGGTCGAGTTTATTTAGTCCTCCTCCTCGTGTTCCTATCCAAAGTATGTGATATTTGTCTTCAAAAATGTATTCTATTCGGTTATAACTGATGCTGTATTGATTGTTATCTTCATATTTGAAGTTTTTAACGTCTTGATTTTTAATATCATATCTATAAATACCGTTTTCACGTGTTCCTATCCACATATTTCCGAGATAGTCTTTATGTAGAAATTCTATGTTGTTGTCTTTTAGTGCGTTATTTAGTTCTGGAATGTTTTTATAATGCGTAAATGTTTCTGTTTTTGGGTCAAATTTATCTATTCCGGTTTCGCTTGTTCCTATCCAGAGGTTTCCATCATTGTCAAAAGCCAGACATTGTACGGAGTTCGAGGACATAGATTTAAGATTATTTTGTTCGTTGAAAAACGATTTGAAAGTGTTTTTTTTGGGATTGTATTTGTTGAGTCCATACTCGGTACCTATCCAGATGTTTTGATATTGGTCTTCGCAAAGTGTAATAATACGGTTTGAGCTAAGCGAGGTGTTGTCGTTCGGATTGTTAAGAAAATGTTTGAAGCTTACTTTATTACCTCCATATATTACTTTGTTAAGACCTCTTGTTGTTGCTATCCATATATTATTTTGGGAGTCTTTAAAAAGAAATTCTATGGAATTACCTATTAAGGATTTGTCATCGTACGGGTCAGTTACGTAGTGCGTGAATGTTTTGGTGTAAGTGTTGTATCTGTCCAGTCCGTTTCCATAAGAACCAAACCAGATGATGCTGTCGTTTTCTACTAATATTTTTCCGAAGTTACTTGAGGCAAGCGTATTAGTGTTGTTCGGATGATGATAATATTTAGTAAATTTGAAGCCATCGTATTGATTTAATCCATCTCCTGTTCCTATCCAGAGATATCCTTTGTTGTCTTGGTCTATGGCATATACGTTGTCGTGTGAGAGTCCCTCGTTGATAGAGAATCTTACAAAATTATAATCGCTGTTCTGCGCGAACGAAAAAATAGTGGTACTAAAAAAAATAAGGAATAATTTTAATTTCATCGGTATATATTTTGAATAGTTTTTATCTAAAAAGTTATAATTTGATGGCGATGACCGTTATGTCATCTCGTTGCTCTTCGTTGCCTTGCCATTTTTGTAATACGGTTTCGAGTTCTAATTTTTGTGCGGTCATACTTTTTGTCATGTTATTTTCTATTGTGCTGATAAACATTGTTGAGCCAAAACGTTTTCGTGAAGCGTTATTTTGGTCAGAGATTCCATCTGTAGTAAGATATAATATATCATTCTTAATTAAATTAATGTGTTGATTAGTAAAGCTAACTCGTTCTATTTTCGTCTTTACTCCTCCCACAGCTCGGCGGTCTGCCTTCAAGATTTGAATTTTGTCGTGCAGTTGAGAATAAAAATAAATAGGTCTCTTGGCGCCGGTATAAACTATTTCGTATTCCGTATTTTGTAATTTCTCTATTCTGATTAAGCATAAATCCATGCCGTCATTGTTAGAGGTATGCTCTTGATTCAATGCCTTTCTAATGTTATTATCCAACATTGCTATAATGTCTTTTGGGGAGATAATTGCTCGTTCTTTGATAATTTCGTTAAAGAGACGATTTCCTATCATTGACATGAATGCTCCGGGGACTCCATGTCCGGTGCAATCTATTGCTCCACAAAAGAAGTATTCGGTTGTGAGTATTTGAACATTGATAAACAGATAGAAATCTCCTGAGACGATGTCCTTAGGACGATAGATAATAAAATTTTCAAAGTACTTAGAGATGTCGCTATCTAATGGCAATATGGCATTTTGAATTGTCTTCGCATACCTTATACTTGAGGTTATTTGCTCGTTTTGAAACCTTATATGCGTATTTTGTAATTCCAATTCTTCTTTTTGCGACATTATTTCTTCGTTCTTTTGCAATATCTCTTGTTCGGCGAGTTTCAATTTGCTTATGTCCGAGTCTATAGCAACAAGTTTTATGACGTCGCCTGTTTTATTTACAATAGGAGTGATGGTGGTTTGCGCCCAGAGATATAAGTTGTTCTTAGTCTTGGTTTTTGACTCATAAATAATTGATTTTTTGTTTAATAAGCATTGTTGTATAATATTTTTTATATTAGTACTACTGCTTATCTCAAAAAGGTTTCGTCCCATATTTGTTAGCACCTCTTCTAAAGTGAAACCGTACAATCGGGTGAAACCGTCGTTTATCCATTCTACTTGACCATCTGCGTTAGCTATCAGTACCGCATTATCGGTTTCGCTTGCAACAATAGATAGCTTTTCCAGCTCGTGATTTATATCTTCTAATCGCTTAGATTGTTTTTCTATCTCGTCTTTTTGTTGTTTAATTTCATAAGTTCGCAGCTCTACCAGACGCTCTAATTCTATATTTCGTTGTGCCAGTCGTTTGGTGTAATATTTTATTGAAAGATAGATTAATAAAATTAATCCGGCAATAGTTAAAATAGTAAAACAAATATACGCTAAAATTGTTCGGTACCATGGCGGGAGAATCACAAATTTGTACTCGGCAACTTCACTTTCTGTTCCATAAACGTTCATAGCTTTGACTTTAAAGGTATAATGTCCTTCTTCTAAGTTAGTGTAAACGGCTTTATTTTCTTTATTATACGAAGACCATTCGTTGTCAAACCCTTCTAAGATGTAAGAATATTTTGATTTATCGGATTCTTCAAAGTAAAGCGCTGCAAAGTTGAAGACAATAGAATTATGCTCGTATTTGAGACGACTTATCAGTTCCTTAGGTTGATTCGTGCTTGATATACAGATGACCGAGTCTGCAAAAGCATAATTTTCATAATAATTTCCCTCGAAGATAACTGAGTCATTTTTTAATGCAACTCGCCTTATTAGAGTATTAAAACGCTGCTGGTAATCTTTGTGTATTTCTTTATTGTAAATAAAAAGTCCTTCGCTTGTATAAATTAAGATTTCATTATCTTCGGAGAAGTTGATTTTAAAGGCATTAGGGAATCGTTTGGAAAAAAGATTATTCCAGACTGCTATGGCTTGTTTATTTTTATATAAAAAACCTATTCGCTCTGTCGGAGAATAGAGTAATAGTGTGTCGTTAAACTCAAATATTTGTGCAATAGGAGTGGAGTCGTTTGAAAATTTATAATCTAATAAATTATAACGTTTAAAAATAGTTGTATCTGCTTGTTTTAATATCTTAAAAACCCCTTTGCTTGTAGCTAATATTACTTGATTATCAATCAGATGTAATCTATTATCTTTATTTTCAGGTATTCCGTTATCTTTATTAAAACTTTGTAATTTATACTTTGTAAAATCAGTGGAGTCTATGGTCAAATTATATATTCCTTCATAGTTTGTCTCTATCCAGAACGAATATTTATTATCTTCTACTATATTGTTTATTACTGTTTTAATTTCAGATATGACGGTGATGAGATCCATTTTATAGCTGTTTTGAAACTTATTTAATCTATATATTTTGAGAGCATTTGCTTCATTGGCAAAAATTATTTCTTTAAAATAACTACTTTTGTACAAGAACAACGTAGGGGTCTTGTTGATATTTTCTAATTTGTCGTCTTTTACAAGATATACACCTTTACTGCTGGAAGCAATTATATTGGAGTCTATTTGTATGCTGTTCCAGAACTCGTGTGGCTCGGTGTTGAGTCTGAGAAACTTAGTATTGTGTATATCAGTGTTGTCTTCCGAATAGATGAGTTTATAAAAACTGGTCATTGTAGCAACATAATAATTGTTTTTTAGCTTGGCGAAATTGACAACAAATCCGGACAAATTGTTGTGTTGTTCGTCAAAATAATTTAGTGGATACGACAAATCTATCTTAGAAATACCTTGTTGCAAAGCTGCCCACAAATTATTGGCATTATCTAAGAATATAGAGTAAATACAATTGTTATTTAGTCCATGTTCGGTTGTAATAATTCGCTTGATATCAGCATTTTGGTCAATAATAACTATTCCGCCGGTGATTGTGCCTATCGCATATTCAGAGTCGGATATTTTGATTGCTGAATACAAAGTATGTTTTTTTATATATTCATACGAATCGGAATTCAATCGGGATAAAACTTGCTCCTTTGTCGGATTAGGATTGTTAAAATTATATACATTATTTTCTTTAAATAATTTTAAATCATATACATAACAGCCATCAGAATTAGTTATTATCAATAACTTATCGGTGTCATATTTTAATATTTGATATCTTCGGTGCAACAGATTAAATTGTTGAGTGTGTGGAAGTGCGATGAAATTGTCATTTTCATAGCTATAGATTCCGCTGTCTTTTTTTAAGAGAAATATTTTTTCATCAATGCTAAATGCCAAAAAAGCTTCAAAATTGAATTCTGTCGTAGTAATTTGATTATTATAGAGACAATATATTTTCGTTAAGCTGAAAAAATATACTTTGTCAGAGATGCACAAAATTTTCCATATATGTTGAAAGTTTTTTTCCGATTCCGGCAACAGATGAGTGAGCGAGTTATAAACAGTTTTCCCTAATTTATTTGTAGTTATATACCCCATTTCGCCGTAGCTTCCAATGAAAATTTTATTATTTTTATCTTGGGTTATTGAAAAAACAGGTGTGGTGTTTGGAAGATATATCTTATTCCATTGCACGCCATCATATTCTAACAGACATTCTGTATTTCCTACATAAATAATTCCCCGGCTGTCTTGCAAAGTTACCCAATTTTGTGAACTCGCCATGTAAGTAGCAGGTAAGAAATTATTTATCAGCGGATTAGCATAGTTATACAACTGCGATGACGCACTTTTAACGAGCATCACCATCAACAACGAAGTGTAAATAAATACTTTTTTTATATTCATGCGAGATTTAAGGGATTATTTTTTCTTTTAGAAGTTAAATATATAAAGATTTTTTGAACTTTATACATTTTTATCTTTTTTTTTTTGTAAATACTTTTTTTTCTTAATTCGCAAAGAAAATAATGACTTGATGAACATATTTTGATAGCGTAATAAAAATCTAATGTTACGTTTTTTATAATCTTTTATATTTTTTAAAGTTTGTATATATTTTTTGTCGCTAAAAGGAAATTAATAATGATGAGAATTAAATATATCTCATTTTTAATATCTTAAAAATCTTTTTTTTATTAAATAAAAAAATGTTATAAAAAAAAGCTAAAAAGTTTTTTTTTTAACATGTTTTTTTTAATCTTTACAAACTAAATTTAGTACGTCGTTAGTAGTTCGGATAATGAAAAAAACAAATGAATAAAACTTTTACACAAATTTGGAATAATTGTTTACAAATAATAAAAGATAACATACCTGAGTCCAGTTACGACACTTGGTTTGTCCCCATCGTCCCTATACGATATCTGGAGGATGTTTTGACTATTCAAGTGCCGAGTCCTTTTTTTTATGAGTACTTAGAAGAACATTTTATTGATTTGTTACGAAAAGTTCTCAGACGCGAATTAGGTACGAATGCGAAATTAGAATATAGTATTGTAGTGGAAAACAATCCGATAAATAAAGCACAACATAAAAGCTATAACTTGCCGGGAAAATCTATAGGAAATATTGCTTCACAACAGTTAAATGTTACTAATCAACATAATACAATAAAAAATCCTTTTGATACTCATGGCACAAAAAAATTAGATATAGATCCGCAACTCAATGTAAATTACACATTTGATAATTTTGTTGAAGGAGACTGCAACCGACTCGGAAAATCTGCTGGAGTTCAAATAGCACTTAACCCAGGCAAAACAGCTTACAATCCGCTACTTATTTATTCAGACTCTGGACTAGGTAAAACTCATCTTGCACAAGCTATCGGATTGGAAATAAAAGAACGATTTCCCGAAAAAATAGTCTTATATATTACTGCATATAATTTTCAAAGTCAATATGCTGAGTCTGTTATCAATAACAATCGGAACGACTTTATGCACTTTTATCAAATGATAGATGTTTTAATAGTAGATGATATTCACGAGTTCGCCGGAAAAGAAGGCACACAAGACACTTTCTTTCATATTTTTAATTATTTGCATCAGTTGGGAAAACAGCTAATTATTACTTTAGACCGTCCACCGGTAGAACTTAATAATCTCAAATCCAGACTCTTATCGCGGTTCAAATGGGGACTCACAGCCGACCTGCAAGCTCCCGATTATGAAACCCGACTCAGAATATTGCAGAAGAAGGTTTACAATGACGGCATGAAAATAGAAACCGAAGTTTTAGAATATATAGCAAATAATGTAAAAACTAATATCCGCGAATTAGAAGGAGTATTGGTATCTATTTTGGCGCAAGCAACTTTAAATCGCCGCGATATAACATTAGAACTTACAAAGCAAATATTAGGAAAAGTAATAGGACGAATAAAACGAGAATTGTCAATAAACTACATTCAACAAACCGTATGCGACTATTTTAAAATAGAAGTGGAGGTGTTAAAATCTAAATCCAGAAAACGCGAGATTTTACAAGCCCGACAAATCGCCATGTATCTCTCAAAAGAGATGACCGACTTTTCCCTCGTCCAAATTGGAGCTGAACTCGGAGGTAAAGACCATTCGACAGTCTTACATGCTTGTAAAACAATAAAAAATCTTATCAATGAAGATGAAAATATAAAAAACTATGTCACTGATATAGAACGACAATTAAAATATTAAACCCTTAAATATTACTCACATGGAAAAAAAATTCAATCCGGCATTGGAGCTTTCTAAAAAACATTTCTTCGGAGAATATGGAGATGTAAATACATCTATTACAGACTCGGCAACATTTACTTTTCTCGGCGCACAGACGATGGTAGACACTTTTGAAGGTCACGCCGAAGGTTGCTTCTTATATTCAAGACATTGGAATCCTACTAATAAATATTTAGCCGATACTTTGGCAGCGATGGAAAATACAGAATCGGCATGGGTCACTGCATCCGGAATGGCAGCAATAACTAATGCCATCATGCAAATATGCAATGCAGGTGACCATATTGTTTCAAGTATTACTACCTATGGAGGAACGTATGCTTTCTTAATGAACTATCTGCCTAAATTTAATATAGAAACTACTTTGGTGGATATTACTGATTTAGAAGCAGTAAAAAATGCTATACGCCCTAATACTAAGATTATTTATACCGAAACAATGACTAATCCGATGTTGCAAATATCTGACCTTCCCGAATTGGCAAAGATAAGCAAATCGCATAATTTGAAACTTGTAGTGGACAATACATTTACTCCGTTAATTGTCAGTCCCGCACGACTCGGAGCCGACGTAGTAGTATATAGTCTGACTAAATTTATTAATGGAAAGAACGACTGTGTAGCAGGAGCTATTTGCTCTACCGCCGAGTTTATAAATTCGTTATCCAATGTTAATGATGGAACGTCTATGCTTTTAGGTCCGGCTTTAGACCCGTTACGCTCCGCTAATATTCTTAAAAATTTATATACTTTAAATATACGGATGCGACAACACAGCGAAAATGCAACTTTCTTATCTCATAAACTTAGTGAATACGGAATAAAAATTGTTTATCCAGGATTAGAAACCGACAAAGGTTATGAGGTTCTGACAAAGATTAAAAATGAAGGATATGGTTACGGCGGAATGCTTGCCATTGATATGGAAACAAAAGAGAAATCTTATAAGCTGATGGAATCAATGCAAATGAAAGGAGTAGGTTATCTGGCGGTTAGCTTAGGTTATTTTAGAACTTTATTTAGCAATTCGGGTAGCAGCACCTCTTCGGAAGTCCCTATTGAAACACAACATAAAATGGGATTATCGCCGGGCATAGTAAGATTTTCTGTCGGATTAGATGCTGATATGGATAATACATGGACACTAATTAAACAAGCAATAGACGAATTATAAAAAATATAGCCAAAAAAGTTTTTTATTTATTCTATTTTATTAATTTTGAAAAGTTTTAATATTAAATCTCAAAAAATATTTTTACGATGAAGATAAAATCAATAAAAGCTGCAGAGATGTTGGACTCGCGTGGAAATCCAACTATAGAAGTGATGATGTGTTTGGAAAATGGCGTTTACGCAAGTGCGATGGTCCCTTCTGGAGCATCTACCGGAGTAAGAGAAGCTGTTGAACTAAGAGACAATGACAAAAAAAGATACCTCGGAAAAGGAGTATTAAAAGCTGTAGAAAACGTCAATAATATTATTGCGCCTAAAATCATAGGAATGAACGTTTTTGAACAACGTATATTAGACTATACAATGATTAACCTTGACGGAACCCCTAACAAAGCAGTGCTTGGCGCAAATGCCATTCTTGGTGTATCGATGGCAGCTGTACATGCCGCCGCACGTACCATCGGAATGCCTTTGTACAGATATCTCGGAGGAGTAAATGCTTCAGTGCTTCCGGTACCTGCTTTAAATGTTATCAATGGAGGAGCGCATGCCGACAATAACGTTGATTTTCAAGAGTTTATGGTGGCGCCTCACAATGCAACTTCTTTTAAAGACTCTATCCGTATGGGAGCAGAAGTCTTTCATGCGTTGAAAAAAGTACTTAAAGAACGCGGTTATAACACCGGAGTAGGAGACGAAGGAGGATACGCCCCAGGATTAAAATCCAATGAAGAAGCGCTTGAGGTAATTCTTAAAGCTATAGAGCTTGCCGGATACAGACCAGGAGAAGATATTTCTATATGTCTTGACCCAGCAACAAGCGAACTTTATGATGAAGAAACCGGTAAATATTTCTTCAAAAAATCTGACAAATCTTACAAAACGTCTGAAGAAATGGTGGAATTGTGGAAAACTTGGGTAAGCAAATATCCTATCATATCTATAGAAGACGGAATGGCAGAAGGTGACTGGGCAGGGTGGCAACTAATGAACAGAGAACTCGGCAACAAGATAGAAATTGTTGGCGACGACTTGATTTGCACTAACAAAGCCATATTACAAGAAGCGATAAATCAAAAAGCGGCTAACTCTGTACTTATTAAAGTCAATCAAATAGGTTCAATTACCGAAACTCTTGAAACTATAGAAATGGCTCTTAAAAACAATTATAACTATTTTATCTCTCACCGCTCAGGAGAAACTGAAGATACTACAATAGCTGACCTCGCAGTAGCTACTATGGCTGGACATATAAAAACAGGTTCAGCATCACGAAGTGAACGAATTGCTAAATTCAATCAACTAATTAGAATAGAAAACTCGCTTGGCGAAGCAGCCCGATTTGCAGGAAAAAAAGCATTTAAAAACTCATAATATATTTTTTCATTTTTGATTTGTTGCCACATATTCGTTATTAAACGAGTATGTGGCTGTTTTTATTTTTCGTCTTCTTTGTTCTGTTCCGAATAAGATATTTTGTTAATATCTG
>DYQJ01000102.1 GCA_020719345.1 Draconibacterium orientale
TAAAATAAATAGCGTGTTTAGTCACCATTATTTTACGCTATCAAAATTTTATCATGACTTCAGACATTGCCGAGGCGTGTATTCCTCCAAAAACAACTTTTATTCCACGACTCATATATTGTTTAGATATTTCTATGGCTCGCAAAGAAGTATCAACATTTACATTTATCCCCACCAAATCCGGCGAATCGGCAAAATTGAGCTTCCCTATATTTTCATCTTCTATATAAACAACGTGATTTTTCGGGGTTAAACTTGCTATAGTTAATAATGACAAAGAAGGAGACATAACCCTTTTAAACTCCGAATCCATAGGACGTAAACTCATCTTCGGAGAAATCAATTTTAACTTCAAATTCTTTGTCATATCATTTAGTTATTTTATTTTTTGCAGCCAAGTAGTGAAGCTGGCATTTAAAAATTTAGGATACAAGTCTTCCTCTTTTACACTTGAAAAATCTGCCTCCCAGAAGAAATTAGTATTAGCAAATTTTAGATTCTCCAAAATACCATAGTCGTTCTCTCCTAAGCCTAAGAATTGCCAAAAAATTTTGCGGTGTATGTTTTTCTCAATTATTTTTTCTATTGTATCTTCGCCGCTTCCGGAGTCTACATCGCCGTCAGTAACAAATATGATATAAATAGGGATTTGTGTATTTTGCTCTACATAATATTTTTGTATAATATCTTTTAGAACAGCGACCTCGTTATTTTCCCCAAATCTTTCAGTTTTATCTGTAATTTCTCTTTTAATATAGGTTTCATAATTGTCAATATTTACAAAAGGTAAACGAACGGGAGAATCATCATACGCCCAAACATCTAATTCTTTCTTGTAGCTAAGAGCCAAAGATATGGGTAATATCTTATTTAAAAGTTCTTGAACTTTCCCTGTTTCTGTGTAACTGTCCATCATAGAGCCGGATTTGTCTAATACAAGAGATATTTGTGCTTCTATCGGTTTAATGTGTTGCGCTTTAATAATATTTTTTATTGTAGCAACACGAACTTTAATCATGTCTGCTGGTATTCTTATAATGTATTCATTCTGTTTTTGAAGAATAGTCAAAGTCCGACTTTGATTTAATATAAGTTCATCCTCTATATAAATATCTATTTTCTCGTTCACCGGAACATCTTTTAAGATTATTTTGCCGTTACTGTCAATTTTTACGGTGGTATTTACGTTTGCATATTTTATGCGGACAGATAAATCTGGCTTTGGAACTTCATTATCTGTAAAAATGAGTGTCACTTCTCTAAGACAATCTATTTCTATTAAAAATCTTTCATTTTTAAAAACACGCTTATTGAACAGCTCTTTTTTTCCTGTACTATCTTCATAAAATATTTTTATAAGACTTCCTTCTTTTATGTTATTGTAGTCTAAAGCACTGTTTTCTAATAGTATAGTACTTGTTGTGTTATTAAAAGTGACTTCTAACTCTACGTTTTTAATCGGCTTGTTGTTATGTTTACATCTTATATCAAATCCCACGTCTATCCTTTGCGGAACAATTTTATTAAGCACTCCGCGTTGATTGCCGGGCGAATCAGATATAAATCCCCATTGTATTATTATCAGCTCCTGCGTTGTCGGAGAAAAATAAAAACAGCTTTGCATCGGTATCTCTAAGCAAAAATTTAAAAAATCGCGCCATTCTTCACTTTCTATCTTTTTTTGTTCTTGCTTAATTTCTGCCAATTTTAGTTCGAGTTTCTCTTTAATGACCATTTTATCCGAGTCATTAAAAGTAGTGTAACTTCTAAAATTCTTATTTTTATCTACCAGCCAGCCCGTTAATTTATGCGAATGAATTAATGGTTCTGCAAAAAAAGTGACTAATTTTGGCGAGATTAAATTCTTTAGCTGATTATAAATATAACGCAAATCTTTATCAAAAAGACGTCTCACATTAGTCAAGTCTGTTTGTATTAATAATTCTTTGTCCATTGTTAAAAATTTTATTTTTGAAAAAACAAAATTAATAACAATATATTAAAAAACAAAATTTAAATAAAATAAAAATAAAATTTGTGGACTACTAAAATAACGGATAGTCCTAAAAAAGTAATGCTAAAAATATAAAATTAATTAATCAATAAAATAACTCCTTTCCTGAGTTGTGAGTATTTTTATATTTGTCCACCGATTTTATCGGTGGTTATTTATGTGTAACTCCTTTCGGAGTTAAAAAGATACAAATAATTTAGCATATATGTTTAAGCATTACTTTTTTAAGACTATCTAATAATCAATTTAACTAAAAATATTTGTAGAAAAATTTGCTTTTTAAGATGATACATGTTACAAGCATTTATATTTCAATTAATTCCATTAAATCGCCACGTCTAAATGTTGCAGATAATCTTCTTAATTCAATATTTTCATATCCTTCTGAATAATATTTATTTAATGTTTTTATTAATATATTATTTGCTCGTTCAAACAATGTTTCTTTATTTTTTTCAAAATAATCAATGACAATACTAAAAACCGAATGATTTAATTTATTAAAAGTTAACTTATTATCAATAAGAAGTAATTTTCCGATTATCATTGATAAAAAGTAGTTGCTATAAGGCATGTGTGGATATTGCTCAATTAAATTTTCTTTACGACGTAAATTATCGCAATATCTGTAAACCAGTACTGCGGTTACAAGTTGTGCTGCATTAATATCTTTAAATATTTGGTCATAATATTTTCCGAATAAACTATTTTTACTAAATTTTGTAACTTGTGGTTTTTCTCTCCAAATTGCGTATATTGCTTCGGCTGCAACTGATGAAGGAATAAAATCACCGGATGAAACGGCATCTCGTATTCTTTTATATGTAAATCCCAATGTTTTAACATCAACTTCCAATGCTCTTTGAATATTATCATTGGCTCTTAAATCTCTCAGATCAACAGGATTTTGACTGTTTGTGGCTAACGTTACATCTGTAATTAAATCTTGGGTATCACCTGATAACTCGTATAATCTTACAAGCACAAAAGTATTTGAATAATCAATATTTGGAAATTCAGTTAGTGTGTTTTGAATCGTTTTACAAGTTTGTCCACCATTAATTATTTGTAAATCTTCAACTATTACTGCCCAGTCAGTTTTTTGAAGACCAGAATAACTAAATTTACTACAAACCATTGTAATACCATTGTTGTAAAAATAAAAGTTTTCTTTTTTATCATTTTTTAGGGTTTCTTTAATTGCGAGATTAACATTATTTTTGCTTTTTAATCCCAAATATCTTCTAACATTTTTTTGCAATAAATTATCACCGTGATTATCAAACAAAGTCTTAATTTCTGTAACACTTATTTTTCCTATTATTACTCTTTTAAAATTGTAATCTTCTGCAATACTCACACCTGATAGTCGAATTGTAGCTTTAACGGGTTTATTATTTGTAATTTTATGAACAATATCATCATGGTTATAATGCTCAAAAAGAATCTGGTCTTCAGGAAAATCAGCATTTTTAATATGATTATTTCCTTCATCATTCCATTTTAGTCCATTATTAGTAAAAACACATTTAATAATCGGAATTTTAGCATCTGATATTAACGAACTGATTTCAGCAATTTTAGATGCCAACTCTCTATTTTTAATAACTGATTTTTTTGGGTCAAATATTGTTCTAATAGTATCTACAACCTTTTGAATACTATTAGACGGGAAATTACTATCTTCTTCTAAATTGAATTTGTATTTTCCCTGAAATAGAATGACAGGAAATTCATCACCTGTAATATCTCCAATATAAAGTGCATCAATTCCTGCATCAATTCCTGCATCGTTTCCGCCTTCTGTCAATAAATTAAATGCTTCTGGTAGTTCAATACCTAAATAAGTTGAAACTGATAACAAAACATAAGATTTTGAAATTTTTTTATTTCTATCAGTTGTTTCAGAAAACCAAGTTGGATTTTCTTCAACAATTTTGGTAATTCGTTGGTCAATAATGTGTTTATTTATATCCATTTTTTAAATTATTATGTTTTATTTTATTGCTTGTAACAACATGTTGCCTAAAAATGCAAAGGTAACGTTTTTTAGATTAAATGCAAATTTTTTTCAAAAAAAATGACTTTAGAACAATTGAGCAAAATATAAACAAGTTGCAGGTATTTTGTAGGAAATAGGAAAAAATTGTAACGATTTTATCTGTTTTATGGTTCTTGAATGTTTTTTGTAGAATACATAATTTTTTAAGAAATTTGATTTTAAATCTTGCGTGAAACTTTTGATTAGTAAATTATAAATTATAATTTACTTAACAACTTTAATTGCCTATAATTTAAGAACTATCCCCGTTGTTAAGCTGAGCTCCGACAAAGCCATCTTAATTTTGATAAATTCATCTTCTATAGTGCTAATATTTTGATAATAAGATATTTCTACAAAAAAATATTTATTTGTTACCATTTTTTGTAAATAGCCGAAATTATATAAATATCGTTTATTGCTTAATACTGTTTGCAATTTAGGGAGCTCTTTATACTGGTCAAAACGTTCTAAATGCTTTGAATCAGATATATAAGTGAAATAATTAAAATAAAACTGTCGTCTGTCGGTGGAGAGTTTTATCTTTATTTTTGTATTGTAGCCACTCGCAAAAAAATAGGGAAATTTTCGTGGATATAATGTAGTCAATGACGTATCTCTAAGCGCTTTGTAACTCGGTATAGCCATGTTGCCAAGCGAAGATAAACTTGCTCCCACAGAAAATGAACAATAAAAATGAACTGCATTTTTAGAAAGCATGGTTTGAAGTTGCAAATTCTCAGACATTATACCCGATTCATCTTCTATGTAAGAATTTTTACGCACCGAATACTCGTAAATTGATTGCGGCGAAAGATTAGCCGAAAACTTAAAATTATTTTCGGACAAATAATTGATAAAAAATCCGCCTGCCAAAAATTCGGAACTAATAAGTATCTCGTTATGCAACAATCCATTACCTGTATATTTAAGCTCCAACAACGCCAACTGCGAACTCGGAGAGAAGCCCTGTTTTGAAAACTTAGAAATATAGGTAGTATCCGAAAAGAAAAAATTAACATTCGGAAGCTTCAACGGTCTGATACCTTGATTGTTGTAATTTGTCTGAAATGCAAAACAAGCATAGCCATTAAAATAGTCTTCCGTTTTAACCTTATTAGGAACATTATAAAAAAGCAGCTTCTGTTTTTGATAAACATACTCGCCAAGCGGAAAACCAGGAAAAGGAGTAAATATCAAATCATTAAGACTCGGATACTCGCGAAACTCAACGATAAACTCCCATATAGTAGAGGTTAAAACAGAAAAAAACAACGAGTAATAAGGATTAAACTCGGAGCTCCTCGCAGATAGATAATAAAAACTTCCCGCAAACGGATGAAAAAACATGTTTACATAGCCAATATTATCATCCATACGAATAGCATCAAAACTAATAAATCTATCTTCAAACCACTGATGATCTATTTTATTGTACCGATAATCCCGCCGATTCATCTCACTTGTAAAATGATACCAAACTATTCCTAACATTTGAAAGGTTGTGAGCTTTATAGTTGTCCCTAACAATTTGCGCTCCGGCGAATTAATATAATTAACTGCTTTTTTGGTCTGTCTATAACTGACGCTTAAAAAATTTGCAGACGAGTCCGACTGACCATAAATATTTGTAAATAAGAATAATATAAAAATTATCAAAAAACATTTTTTCATCATTTTTTATATGTTAAAATAAAAAAAAAAAAATTACAAAAAAAAGTATAAAATTAAATTTTTTTTTTTATATTTACAAAATGATTATTCAATTAAAATGAAAAAACTTTTTTTTAGAACATATAAATTATTTTTGATTACCTTTTTACTAACTTACTCTTGCTTCTTAAATGCTCAAAACGAGAACAGAATAAAAGCGATGTGGATTTTTAATGTCACGCAATATGTAAGCTGGCAAAATGAAGACAGTATAACTGTCTATAGAATAGGTGTTTACAGTGCTAATAAAGACATCTATGACGAAGTCCAACAACAGACGCTATCACGAACTATCAAAAGCAAACCCACAGAAGCAACATATTATAAAAATTTTAAAAATATCACAGATATAGACATATTGTTTGTTTGTAATGATAAAATCTTGGAGCTCCAAAAAATATTAGCATATTTTCACAAAAAAAATATCTTAATTATCTCTGACCAAGCGGCAAACAACGACAATTCTATGATAAATATTCTGCCGCTAACCGTAGGCACCAAGCGATTCGAGGTAAATGAAAATAATATGAAAGAAAATAACTTCATCGCCACCAAAGAATTATTGTACCATGGAGGTGACGAATCATCTTTAAAAGGACTTTATGCGGAAACAGAAAAAGAATTGGAAGTCAAACGACAACTCTTAGAACAACAACAAAAAGAAATCAACCTGCAAAAAGAAGAACTCCAACGACAAATAGAAGAAAATAAGAACCAAAAGAACGAGATTTTAAAACAACAAGAGCTTATATCGCAACAAGGCGAAAAAATAGACGGACAAAAACAAGAACTCGAAACTCTGATGCAAGACCTTGAAAAACAACAAGATAAATTAAAAGAAAATCTTGCTTTATTACAAAATCAAGAAAAATTAATCACAGACAAGCAACGAGAAGTAGAAGTAAGAGAAGAAGAAATAAAGACTAAATTAGAAGAATTGAATTACTTAGAAGAAGAAATAGCACATGCGAAATCTACATTAGACCAAGCAAACGAAAAACTCGTAGTAAAAGACGAAGAACTTAATCGCAAAAATTTCATCCTCATTGTAGGTGCTATTTTTGTCGCAGTAATTATCGTCTTTTTATATCTATTCTGGCACGCATACCGAGTAAATCTAAGAATGAACCGAGAACTAACAAAAAAGAACGAAGAAATTAACAAACAAAAAAACGAGATAGAAACGCAATCCGAACAATTAGAACTCTCGAACCGAGAACTGGAAAAACTATCTATCGTGGCAAGCAGAACTCAAAATGCCGTATCTATAATGGACAGCAACGGAAATTTTGAATGGGTAAATCTCGGATTCACACGTATGTACGGATACACATATCAATTGCTGCTTAACGAATTAGATGAAAATATTAAAAATGTCAGCTCAAACCCGCAAATAAATGAAATTATAGAAAACTGTCTCTCAACAAAAAAAAGCGTCATCTATGAAGTTCTAAACAAAACACGAAATGGAGAAAATATCTGGGTACAAACAACACTAACTCCTATATTAGATGAAAACGATGAAGTAATACGGCTCGTAGCAATTGACGCAGATATTACGATACAAAAACTCGCAGAAAAACAAATCCGCGAGAAAAACGAAGAATTAGAAAATCAAAAAGAACATATAGAACTACAAAACAAACAGATACATGCAAGTATAAACTATGCACAAACTATTCAGCGAACGATACTTCCTATTCAAGAACAGATAGACAAACATTTTGACTCATTTATTATATTCCTCCCTAAAGATATTGTCTCCGGAGACTTCTACTGGTTCGCCGAAAATAATGGCTACCAATTTATCGCCGCCGTAGATTGCACCGGACATGGAGTTCCAGGCGCATTCATGTCGCTAATAGCAAGTCGTATTTTAAATGAAATTATTAACGAGAAAAAAATATTTCTGCCTAACGAAATATTAGACAACGTCAACGAAGGAATAAAAAAAGCACTAAAACAAGACATCTCCGACAACAATGACGGAATGGATATTTGCTTCTGCTGCATAGAAAAACTTGACACCAATAGTTACGAACTCGCATTCTGCGGCGCAAAACGTTCTTTACTATATCACATTCACGACACCAAAAATATACAAATTCTAAAAGCAGACCGAAAATCTATAGGCGGAACGCGTGTAAAGAAAAATATTATTCCGTTTACAAATACTAAATTAAAACTTAATTCAAAAGACACGATATATCTCACAACAGACGGATACACAGACCAAAACAACCCGCAAAGAGCAAAAATGGGTAGCGAAAAATTAGTCAATATATTGGAAAATTGTGCTAATTCGGACATGACAACTCAAAAATTAGAATTAGAAAGTCAACTGTTTATCCACATGAAAGACGCCGAGCAAAGAGATGATATTACTGTCATCGGAATTAGATTCGTTTAATTTACCAACAACAGATAATACCTAATACATTGAAAAAAATAGTAATTATATTGATATTAATAATCGCCAATTTATGTGGACACGCACAAATTGACAATGCTAATTTGCGAGCCAATTGGGTTTTTTTAATCCCTGAAAAAGTTGAGTGGAGTAGTAAAACAGTAGACCTGTACCGAGTCGGAGTTTACGGAGAAGACCCGAAAGAACTCCCTTACCTACAAGAACTCGCTAAAACAAAGATGATTAAAGAAAAACCAGTAATAATAGTTCACTGTCCAAAACTAAAAAATATCAAAGAAATTGACATACTTTTTGTGGAAGAAAAAGAGAACGAAAACATGGAGCTCATATACCCCAAAATAAAAGGTGAAGCTATTTTATTGATAACTTATAAGTGTGCTAACAGCCAATTTATTATGATAAATTTGCTACTCGCAGGAATAAAAAAGCAGTTTGAAGTAAATAGTGCGAACCTCAGTCAAGAAGGAATTACCATAGACGACAAACTAATGGCGATGGGAGGAACTAAAATTGATTTGCAAGGACTATTTGAAAAGAAAGTTGCCGAACTCGTAATCAAAGAAAAAGAACTCTCCGAAAAAGAAATATTACTTAATGAAATACAAAACGAATTAGATATACAAAAAAACGAAAACGCAAGACAAAAAAACGAAAACGCAAGACAAAAAAACGAAAACGAACTCCAAAAAGCAGAAAACGAACGACAACGAACAGAAGTATTACAACAAAAAGAAACCGAATTAACATTAGAAAAAGCACGAGCAACCGAACTTTTTAAAGAATTAGAAATTCAAAAAACAGTGCTTTATAGAAATCAATTAGAACTAAAACTCAAAGAAAATGAACTCAGAACGAAACAGACAGAAATAGAAGAAAAGGACTCTACTCTGATGCAACATAGAATAGAATTAGACAAAAAAATAGCGAAGATACGAGAACGCGAAATTAAAATCAACGAACAAACTTCACAAATTGAAACTCAACAATTTATTATCTGGGGAACTATTATTTTTGTAGCAGTACTACTCATCTCCGCGGTATTAATCCTTCGTGGATATAGAATTAACAAACGCATAAACAACGAACTACATAAAAAAAATAACGAGATAAATAAACAAAAAGAAGAAATTGAACTCAAATCGTTTCAACTCTCCGAAGCTAATGTGGAATTAGAAAAATTATCTATCGTCGCCGCAAAAACTCAAAATGCAATTGCTATTCTGGACAGAACAGGTAAATTTGAATGGATAAATCACGGTTTTACTATTTTATACGGATACACGTATCAACTGCTCATCAACGAACTGGACAACAATATTATTAACGTAAGCAAAAATGATAACATTGCAGACATCATCCACCGATGTGTAAACAACAAAGAAAACATAACTTATGAAACCATTAATACTAAACGAAACGGAGAAAATATATGGGTACAAACTACGCTTACTCCTATTGTAGATAGTGAAAATAACGTCATTAAGATTATTGCAATAGATGCAGAAATTACTAAACTCAAAGAACAAGAACGCGAAATCCGACAAAAAAACGAAGAACTTAACCAGCAAAAAGACGAACTATATGAACAAAAAGAACAAATTGAACTGAAGAACAAACTAATCAACTCAAGTATTCAATACGCACAAACTATACAAAATTCTATTTTACCTTCTATTTCCAAAATAACCAAAGATTTTGACGCATTTATATTGTTCCGACCAAAAGACATCGTCTCCGGAGATTTCTATTGGTACACTAAAATGTCACAAACCGAATTTTACGTGGCAGCAGTAGATTGCACAGGACATGGAGTGCCGGGAGCATTCATGTCACTCATCGGAAGCCGAATACTCAACAATCTCGTAGCCGAACGAAACCTCAAAGAACCTAAAATAATACTTGAAATGCTCAACAAAAGTATTGTAGAAGCGCTTAACCAAGAACAATCCACTAATAATGATGGAATGGATATTTGTTTTTGTAAAATTATTAAACAAGAAAACAAACAGTTCCAAATAACATTCACCGGCGCAAAGCGACCACTATATTACTACCAGAAAGAACAAAATATTATAGACATCTTAAAAGCCGATAGAAAATCTATAGGTGGAGTACGAAAGAAAAACGAACTAGAATTTACTAATCAAACAATTATACTAAATAAAGAAGATATTATTTACCTTTCCACAGATGGATTTATTGACCAGAACACGACCAATCGCAGACGTTTTGGCTCCGAAAAATTTGTAGAACTCTTAAACAATATCAAACAATATAATATGACCGAGCAAAAACTAAAGATGGAGACCGAATTTGACCACTTTCGTAAAGACGAAGACCAACGGGATGACATCACCGTATTTGCAATTAAATTTATTTAAGATATGGAAAATTTTTTATCGCAAGAAATATATCGCACACGAACTCACAAAGTTAAAGAAGACATCAGAGGCGACTTCTTTCGTGACCAAACCGCAATAATTCATTCTATGCCTTTTAGAAGACTAAAACACAAAACTCAAGTCTTCTTTGCACCTGAAAACGACCACATCTGCACGCGCATAGAACACGTCATGCACGTAGCAACGATAGCTAAAACTATTTGCAAAGGTCTGAACAACTACGGCTGGAAACTCGACGTAGAAATGGCTTTTGCCGCCGGACTCGGACACGACCTCGGACACCCTCCATTCGGACACGAAGGAGAAATGATTATTAATGAAATACTTGGCGGAAAAAATGCCTTCGTCCACGAAGTAAACAGCTACAGGGTAGTTCAATATCTCGCAAATGCAGGAGACGGACTTAATCTTACTTATGGAGTTAAAGATGCTATTATTTGCCATAACGGAGAAAAATTCGAGCAAAAACTTATCCCGCAACAAACTATCAACGACCTCGACGCAATTAAAAATCGCAAAGTACAACCATCTTCATTAGAAGCTTGTATCGTCAGATTTGCTGATAAAATTGCATATCTTGGTAGAGATATAGAAGATGCAATAATTGCTAAATTTATCAAAAAAGACGACATCCCTATACAAATAATAAACACCCTCGGAAAAACAAATAGTGATATTATTAATACTCTGGTTTACGACATAGTGGAAAATTCTAAATATCAAGACTTTATAGGATTTTCTGACAACATATTTGAAAATGTAGTTAAACTTAGAAATTTTAATTATAAAAATATATATTACAACGACAAAAAAATATCATTCCCTTTTGCCAAAAATATTTTACATACTATATTTTACCATCTGTTAGATATTTATACAAAATATAAATACGACACCGAATTTTACGCAAAATCGGAACTTAAATTTGTAAAGCATTTTGGAGAACACTTACAAGAAATGCAAGATTTTTATACCAAAACAAATACTGAACCTACAAACATTGTTACCGACTTTGTGGCTGGAATGACTGATATATATGCCATAAATGCCATCAAACAATTTTATATTCCGCAACCCATTGTATAATTCAATTGAGTGTATAACATTTTAGGGGAAATATATATAATTTATACTCAAATAGTTAAATAAGGTTTAAAAGTAGAGAGTGTTCTATTTTATACAGGAAGTTGGAACAAAAGATAAGGTTTTAAGAAAGAAAACCTTATTTTTTTATGTTGTTAAACCTTAGTAGAAAAAATACGAAATCAAAACATCTAAAACCTTATTAACCTTATTTTCAATAAATTTAAGTAAAAAATTTATTGAGACTGGTTCAGTTTAATTCTTATGGTTCTTGAATGTTTTTTGTGGAATAAATGATTTTTTAAGAAATTTGATATTTTCGCATTGTAAAATCTTGCGTGAAACTTTTGATTATCAAGTTCTCGCAGAGTTTCGCAAAGTTTTCCACAAAAATCATTCAAGAACCATATTTTTTATTATTATAAAAAGATTAAAAAAAATAATATTTTGAATTTAGTAATTGTACATTATTTTATATATTTGCATAAAAAAAAAATTATCAAAATGAAAAAAATACCTTACGGAATTAGTAGTTACGAAACCATAAAAACAGATAACTATTATTACATAGATAAGACAAAATATATAGAAATAATTGAGAATTACGGCAGTCGTTATCTATTTTTCTTACGTCCCCGCCGATTTGGCAAAAGTTTGTTTGTGTCAATTCTCGACC
>DYQJ01000103.1 GCA_020719345.1 Draconibacterium orientale
CGACGGTGTGAGAGTGAGCGAATTTTCCAGCAGGAAAATTACGCGTGTTCCAAAAGCGCCAACTCGAGCGAGCGTTTATGGTAAAAACTGTTTAAACCACACAAAAGGATTTTTCCTGTTTGTAGGTATTTTAATTCCATTTGGTATATCATCTCCATTGTTTATTCCCCATACTGCTAGTCCATACGATACTGACCAAGAAGAATCCATTGTTTTACTATTTTTAATATTTGATACCAAATTTATTGAAGCGATTTTTGAAGGGAGCTTAAGGGATGCCTTTGCCATGTCTTCTATTGTTTCAAGGCTGGAGCCTCCACCGGTAAGGACAATACCTGCAGGCAAAAGTCCACTTCTTCCCATTTTCTTAAGGTGGGCTTCTATTAAATCAAAAATATCAGAAAGACGAGCCATAATAATTTCTTCCAGCTTCTTTTTTGGATATTGTCCATCAGAATCTGTTTTTCTCATTTTTACATTTTCTGCTTCTTCTATTGGTATTCTAAATCCAAGAGCAATGTCATTTGTAATATCAGATCCACCGATAGGAAATACCTCCAGAGATATTGGAGTGTTATTTTCAAACATAACAAGAGAAACAGTTTCTGAACCGATATTTGCAAGTACACACCCAGCAATCTTTTGTGTTTTGTTTAGATTAACTAAACTTGCCGCAAGAGGGGATGCCATTACGTCTATCACTTCCACACCAACATTTTCCACTGCCCTTATTGTGTCATTTAAGTGTTGTTCTAAACAAGCAACGAAGAGGGCTTTCACTTCTAGTTTTGCTCCATGCATCCCTGCTGGCCTACCCATTATTATTTGTCCGTCTATTTTATATGAAACGGGAATAGAATGGATGATTCTTTTGTTTGCCATTACGCTTTGAGATATCTCTTCTTCTGCTTCAGCTAAGACATTTCTTACATCCATATCTGTAATTTCAGAATCTGCTTTTGAAATCATTACAAAACCTTTTGAAACTATTCCAGATAGTCCAATACCACCTATAGAGATATAGGCTTTCTTTATTTTTATTTTAGAAGCTTTTTCCGCTTGTCCAATCGCTAGACGTAAACATCTTTCTACATCAGATGTGTTTAGGATATATCCATGTCTCAAACCTTTTGATTCAGCGAAACCAGTACCTAGAATATTTGTATTTATTGTTCCATCTTCTGATTTTACATTTTCAGCAACAACAACCTTAATTTGGTATGTACCGATATCTATTCCTACTGATATTTTTTGTGACATTTGATAATAAAATATTAGGCAACTATTTTTACCTATAAATTATACCAAAGTAATTAAATTTTTACGAGCAACTTTTCTGTGGAGAAATAGTCTTTTAAACCTTAAAATGTTTCCTATATTTTTCTTCAAGTTTTTCCATTTTTGTACCGTGGTCAAAGCCTAGGAGATGTACGCATCCGTGTATAAAAAGGAAGGAAAGAAAATTATTGTAGGTCCTTTCAAAAGAGATGGATTTTTCTTTGGCTTTTGATAAACAAATAAATATTTCTCCAAGATTTTTATCTACTTCAAAACTTAGTATATCTGTAGGTCTATCTACTTTTCTGTATTTATTGTTTAGTTTGTGTATTTCTTTTTTGCCCACAATTACCAACGAAAGGGAATAACTCTCACCTAATATGTGATTTTTGATATTAGCAAATGGCAAGCGTGGAAGCTTGCCATTTGTTTTGTTTATTATTGTAAAGTTTTCGTTTGTAGACACTTATTTTTTTCTAGGTGCGTTTTCTACTATTTTACCTAATTTTATAAGCTCTTCTCTGTCGGCTCTTCTTCTGATACCTTCAAGAGTTTTCATCTTTGTTTTGTAGGAAGAAAGCTTTCTGCTTGCGTATCTGATAGATCTTACTCTAGGTAATATACCAGAACCTTGTACCTTCTTAGTGAATCTTCTAAGTAAGTTTACATTGTTTTCTCCGCTATTTTTTTCTACATCTATATTGATTGCCATATGTTCGAAGATAATAACATTTTGTTTAACAAAATGCAACATGTCTGCATTAGACTACCTTTTGATTTTTTTAAGGTATTTAGGTATTTCTGGTATTTGAATTGTCTCTTGATTTCTTGTGAGATTTTCTCTTATCATAACAGAATTTTCTAAAGATTCCTTTTTACCCATTATAATTACATATGGAACTTTTGATTTTTCTACCAAAGAGAATTGACTACCAAATTTGTCTCTACCAAGCATGTGGTATATGTAGACCCCTTCTTTTCTAAGAGATTCTAGGACCTCTAAACTTTTATGTTTTGCATCTTCACCAAGTTGTACAAAAAAAGCGATTGGTTTAGGAAGCTTTGAAATTTTCTTTTCAGCGCTTTTCTTTTTGGTGAATATTTTTATTCCCATACCAGGAACATCTTTCTTATTGCCGAGTTTATGTGAAAGACCGTCATATCTGAACCCTATGGCTAAAGTCTCTTTGTCGTTGTCTGCATTCTTTATTTCAAAAACTGTTTGAGAACAATATCTTTTGTCTGATACCAAGTAATTGTTTATTTTATAAGGAATACCCATTATTTCTATATACTCCAAAACTTCTTTGAAGTGTTCTCTGCTCGCGTCTGAGAGACAACTTATAGATGTCGGTGCCCCTTCTTTTATCTTTTGACAATCATCAGATTCACAACCCAAAACATAGAAAGGATCTCTTTTAAAATTTTGTCTGCACTTCGCACAGATGTTATTTAGATTTTTTTTGTATGAATTGGTTAGATCTCTACAGAATTTATTTGACGATTCTTTGTCTCCGATACTGTTTACTTCTATTATTAGATTTTTATAACCGTTATCAGAAAGTATAGCGGAGGCTGTTTTTATAAGTAGGGCTTCCGTGATACTTTTTGCATTACCAAGAATTTCAAGGTTAAAAGAATCTTTGTTTCTTTCTGTTTTTGAATGGCTTTCATAAACAAGCATTATTGGCTGAGGTAGGGAATTCATACCTTTTTCATAATACTCTCTAAGTACTGCTGCTCTTTCCTCTGAAAATTCTTTAGAAAATACCCAAGATGTTTTTGTTCCATTTCTTGCCCAAGCTTCTTTTAGAGACAGTACTTTTTTAACATCATCTTTGTTTGGTATCGGTGTCTTGATTGGTGTAAAACCATAGTATATAGCAGCCTCAATCGATTTGTTGATTGGTAAAAAATTAACAAAAGGGGATTCTTTGATGGTTTTTATTTTCTTCTCTTTCGCTGGAGCATTGTAGCTTTTTGTTTTCTTTGTATTTTTATTCATTTCTGTAATTTAATTAAAATTGATAATCACTATATGCGCCTGGGGTGATAGATATTTTATTGAAAGGGAAGAGCCTTAGGAACGTTTTCCCTTTTATATTTTCTTTTTTAAGTGGTCCCCAAAATCTAGAATCAGAGCTATTGTGTCTGTTGTCTCCCATTACAAAATATTCATCGCTTTTAAGTACAATTTTTTTCTTTATGTCTTTGAAATATGGAGATAGTTTATCAACAAAAGCATAGGGTTCATTTAAGGTTATTCCTTTTGGATTTTTCTCATTAAATATTTTTACACTGTCACCGTCTATTTCTACTGTTTCCCCTGGCAAGCCGATTATTCTTTTAATGAAGAACATTTTTTTGTCTAAGCTATAATTTGAAATAGCGAGAGCTTCCTCAGGAACTCTAAACACTATAACCTCACCTCTTTCAGGGTTTTGAAATTTATAGGAGACTTCATCTATTATTAGATAGTTGCCATTTGCCAATGTTTTGTCCATTGATTGCCCAGAAACCACAAAAGGTTGGGCGATATACATACGTATTGGTATAACAACTATAAGTGAGATAACTACCACACCCAAGACTTCCTTAATTAGACTTTTTGTTTGTTCCATTTGTGTCTTATTCTATTACAATAACTCGTTTGACACAAGTGTTTTCTTATTTCTTATTTTAAAAAAGAGTTTTTGCTTCATTTTTTTTGTAATACAATAGATGATATGAATCCCGTTAGAGACCACGGTCGCTTACAGTTTTTTATACGGGTTATTTATTTTAAGTTTTTTTATTAATTTAATTTAGATTGGAAGCGGTAAAGACCGTGACCTGTCTCTAAACGGGATGAATTACATAATTGTAGGTCTTGGAAATCCAGGACAAGAATATGAAGGCACAAGACACAACACTGGAAGAATTGCGGTGGATACTCTCGCTAAGATTTTAGGAATAAAAGAGTGGAAAGAAGATAAAAAAATAAAATCAGAGGTAGCTAAGTCAAAAGTTGGTAAGAATACAGTCTTGCTTATCAAACCAAATACTTTTATGAACAAGAGCGGTGATGCAGTAAGGTCTTTGGTGAAAAGCAAAAAAGTTGCTGAGGCCTTAGTGGTTGTTCATGATGATTTAGATATTCCTTTTGGAAAGATGAAAATGTCATACAACAAAAGTGCTGGTGGGCATAGAGGTGTTGAATCAATAATCAAAGCTGTAAAGACGGAAGGATTTATAAGGCTTAGAATTGGTATCTCAAACAGTACTGCGAGCGGGAAGATAAAAAAGCCACAAGGAGAAGAAGCTGTAGAGAAAGCTATTCTTGGTAAATTTAAACCAAATGAGGTTTCTGATCTTAAAAAAATAATGAAAAAGGCAAGTGAAGGATTAGAAATTCTTTTGAAAGAGGATAGGAGTATTGCTACTGGGTTTATAAATAGTTAGTAGTTTCTAGTAGTCAAATTTTTCAGAATGTATTTGTTCTACGCTTACTTTATAATTTTTTAGATCTTTTACTATTGAATTTTTCATTTGTGTTGGTCCACAGATATATATATCTGTCTATAAAGTCAGGACAAACTTCTTTTATTTTTTGTATGTCTACTCTTATTCCATTCTCACTAGTATTGAAGTAATGTGTTTTTATACCACTACTAATAATTTCATCTTTAAAAACTATGTCAGATTCTGTTTTGTTTGAATACATTAGAACGCTGTTACTGTTTTTGGGGATTGATTTTAATATAGATAATATTGGTGTAATACCAATACCTCCAGCAATGAATAAATATTTTTGTTTAATGGCTTTTTCTAAAGTAAAAGTTCCTAGTGGTCCATCTATCCAGACTTTAGCTCCTATTTTTATTTTTTCTATTTTTGAAGTAAAATCCCCAGATGACTTAATGGAAAAACGCAAATTTTTCCCATTATAAGAATCGGAGAAAGAAAAAGGGTGATGAAACTACATATCTTTTTGTATAAATATAAGGGTTGCATATTGCCCACTTTGGAATTTGTATTTAATCATATTTTTACCAGTGATATAAATAGAATAAACATTTTTATTTTCTTTCACAATTTTTTCTACTATGAATCTATGATTTATGAATAGATAAAGTGGTTTTATAAATCTATAAATTATAAGTATACCTATGGTAAGTATGTTTATTAAATACCAATAAAACATTGCACCACCCTGAGACATATCCCCAGTTTGTATTTGGTGTTCAAAAGCTATTGCTATAGCTATATAAAGAGGTAGGTGAGATAAGTACCATACTTCGTACGGAATCCTATTTCTAATCTTTTTAATAGAAATGATTGCAATTAAAATAATAATTATTGCTGCGATAGTTGCACCGAAGACTTCTTCCCAATTTGTTTGGAAATTTATGAATTGGTTTAAATAATTTATATTATTTAATTTTGCGTATCCGATTGTAAGAAGTAGTGGGTGGCTTATTATAAAAATCCTTATGAAGAAGCCTATTTTTTTGTGTATTCCAATTAATTTATCAAAGTCGTATTCCTTTTCTATAAAAGAAAAACGACTAATTAAGAATAGTTGGGTGATGATTAGTAGTTCTGTAAGAAGTCCAGCGAGTCTACCAAGAGCAATTAAAAAATCTCCAGGATCTTTACCTGTTATTAGATAATTGGAATTTGTAAACCAGAAATATAGTATTAGATAGGAGTTGAGAATAAAAATGAAATTCCAAAATATTTTTTTCATTTATTTATTTTAATAAACCGATAATAGAATTTGATATGATAGAAATACTGTGTGCGCCTACACGATTAAACATGTTTGTTGCATCCACACCACAACCTCTCATTATTTTATCTACTCCAGCCGGGTGTGATAATATAAAATTTGTAATGTCGTATACATTACCCCCGACAACCGTCCAACAACTTATCTGGTCGTTATGTTTCGCGACATCATTTATGCTAAAGGTTTTTTGTGTTGCTGGTGGTGTTTGTGCTGTATTGTTTGTTGTTGGTGCCGGACTTTTATTTATAGAGAAAAATAAGGCTATCCCACCGAATATTATTATAATTAACGTCCATATTATATTTTTTTTCATATATTTTTAATTAATTTCAATTTCTTATACTCTTTAAATATAATCCAGATTAAAAATATGTCTATAAGAATTATAGATAGTAAAATAAGAGAGTGTGTGTGAGTGAACCTATATATTTCATATAGGGTAAAGGTTGTAATGAGTGTTAGTGATACTGGATAAGACCATATTCTTAATTTCAATAGATTAAAAGAAAGAAATGCATCAACAGCTCCCCAAAATATAAAATAAATAGATATAAAATATGTTACATAAAATGTATGGCCATCAAAAATTGATTTGATAGCTCTTATAAAAATATCATCCTTGTCTTCAAGTATTTCTTGTCTGAATACCTGATAAAAAAGATCTGTAAAATTACTATTTATAAATTTCAATAAAATTATCCCGAAAACAAATTTGAATATGGCATATATGATACGCCAGTACATTCCGAGTTTAAATATAAGACCAAAATAATTGTCTTTTTTTAGCTCCTTATTCATCGATTATAATTTATAAGTTTAAATAAGTTACTGTTATTTGTAATGCTGTGGCGAAAGAAACCCAGAGTAAGTAGGGGATTTGTATATAAGTGATCCAGGGAGCTATTGGAAATATAGCAATCATTGCCCATATAAGTGTGATGAGAATAAGTATTATATCGACGGCTGCTAGGATATTATTTTGCAATCCGAATTGTATTGGAGAGAATATTAAATTAAAAATAAGATTGAGTATAAAGGGCAAGATAATTAATAATCCAATTCTCTTTTGAAAGGCTAAAATAAAAACTTTGCCATATGAAATTGCTATTAAAATATATAAAAAAGTCCAGACTGGTCCGAACAAAAAAGCTGGAGGTGCCCAGGATGGTTTTATTAAAGTCGAGTACCAATTAAATGTATTATTCATATGTGGTAATTATATCACTTATAAATTAAAAAATAACACCGTTGCTAAAAGCAACGGTGTTATTTTTTAAGAGACTATGCTCTTGATACTTGTGTAGCAGCTGGACCCTTTTCGCTTTCTGTAACTTCGAAAGTGACTGTATCACCAACTCTTAGTTCATTAAAAGCAACGCCAACTAACTCTGTTGAGTGAAAGAAAAGATCCTTCGCTTCGCCTTCGCGAGAGATGAATCCAAATCCTTTTTCTGTAAGAGTTTTTATTGTTCCTGTCATGTTTTTTAGATTTTTAAATTATTTTGCTTGAAACTTCGACTTTGTTCCTGTGTCTTAACACTGTAAGATAGTATAGCATAGTTTTATAATATAGCTATGTATAAATAGGCATCTTCCATTTATACAAATTTAATGGTAAAAATATATCTATGAAGAAACCAGAATTACTTTCACCTATACAGGACTATACATCGTTAACCGCGGCCATCAAAAATGGCGCAGATGCGGTGTTTTTTGGTATTAAAGGTTTTAATATGCGTGCTGGTGCCAAAAACTTTACCATAAAAGATTTACCAAAGATTATAAAGATTGCACATAAAAATAATGTAAAGACATATCTAGCTATCAACATTATTATTTATGAAGAAGAAATAAAGAAAGTTGAACAAGTTTTGAAGAAAGTAAAAGCGGCAAGAGTAGATGCAATTATTTGTTGGGATTTTGCGATTATACAAATTGCAAAAAGGCTTGGAATAGAAGTGCATATAAGTACCCAAGCAAGTATTGCAAATTCTGAAACCGCAGAATTTTATAGAAAGCTTGGAGCTACAAGAGTGGTACTGGCTCGTGAGTGTTCTCTTGAGCAAATAAAAAAAATAAAAAAAGAAACAAAAGCTGAAATAGAAATTTTTATTCATGGTGCCATGTGCGTATCTGTTTCTGGTAGGTGTTTTATGTCTCAATTTTTATATGGCAAATCAGCAAATCGTGGAGAATGTTTACAACCATGCAGAAGAAAATATTTAATTAAACAAATAGAGGGTGGACAAGAGCTTGAGCTTGGTGAGGATTACGTATTAAGTCCCAAAGATCTTTGCACGATGGAATTTATAGAAAAAATATTGGATCTTGGTGTGGAGTGTTTTAAGATTGAGGGAAGAAATAGAAGTCCAGAATATGTTGCTACCGTGACAAAAGCTTACAGAACAGCAATAGATTTTTATTTTGATCACAAAGTGCACAATAAGAAATTTAAAGAAGAATTTGAAATTTTAAAAGCTAATTTAGCGGGGACCTTAGAAAATGTTTATCACCGTGGTGAAAGCGCCGGTTTCTTTCTGGGCAAGCCGATAAACGAATGGTCTGGATGTGGTGGAAGCCAAGCAAAACAAAAGAAAGAATATATTGGTAAGGTTGCTAAGTATTATAAAAAAATAGGTGTGGCGGAAGTATTACTTCAAGGAAATACAAAATTGAAAATAGGGGATTCGGTTATTTTCCAAGGCCCAACCACAGGAAGCGTGGAAGAAAAAATTGCTTCTATGGAGAAAGATCATAAAACAATAGTAGAAGCCGAAAGGGGAGAAAAAATAGCTATAGGTGTAAAAACTAACGTAAGGGCTAATGATGAGATTTATATTATAAAATCAGCTTCTTCTTGTGGTGGTTGTCCGAATAATAGGTATTAGTCTTTTTTCCCTTCCTTTTTTGTTAAAAGTTTTGTTAAGTAATAAGAAGTTATTACCACTATAATAGTGATTAAAACTGCATATATGAATTTGATAATCACTGTACTTTTTTCTATTGGGGAAAATTGCTCTATAAGACTTTTGATTGCATCATTCCAAGCCAGTGCCGCCACAAGCCCAAAGGCAGCAAACATATAACCTGAGATTTTTTGTATGACCTCATTTCTAATTTTTAAGCTTTCGCTTTTTATTTCATCGATTTCTTCTTTAATATTTATCATAATATATATTTTAAACTAAATAGCCAATAAATAAAGTCAAAATCAAATACTTACAGAATGAAAGAAAACTACCCCGACTATTGTATTAATAATATAAGCGGTCGAAGTAGTTTAAAAATCAGGTTAATTATATAAAAAATGAAAAATACAAAAAAAATAGTTTTAGGATTAGGAACATTGGCCGTTGTTTTGGGTGTTGCTGGTTCAGCAAGTGCTTATAGGGGGGATCCTGCAGTAAAGGGACCAAATTATTCACCAGAACGTCACACAGCGATGGAGAAAGCTTTTGAAACAAATGATTACAATGCATGGAAAGCATTGATGACAAATGGAGGAAGAGTAACGCAAGTTGTTAATAGCCAAAATTTTGCAAAATTTGCTGAGGCTTATAAATTGGCAGAAAAAGGAGATATTGCTGGTGCTCAAAAAATCAGACAAGATCTCGGACTTGGTTTAAAGAATGGTTCTGGGCAGGGTCAGATGAATAGATCTGGAAGAGGTGGAAATAGAGGCAACAACATGAATAATAAATAGTTTTCATAAACCTTACCCCGAATTTTTTTCGGGGTTTTGTTTGTTAATACTTTAAAGATTGTTAATATATATAGTATGGATGAATATGCAGAATTATCAGACGAACAAATTATAGAAAAAATCAAAAATATTGATCAGGGTCTTTATGCTATTATTGTTAGTCGTTATAAAGATAAGCTTATACGTTATGCGAATAGTATAATTAAGGATACAGATAAATCTGTTGATATTGTTCAAATTTCTCTCATCAAAGCTTATATTGATCTGAAGGGTTTTAATACAAAAAAGAAATTTTCTAGTTGGATGTATCGTATTGTACACAACGAAGCACTAAATTTGATTAAAAAATACCATAAAGAGACTCCGTGGATAGAAGATTTGGATTTTAGTAGTGATGAGGATATTGAAGAAAATTTTGCACAGAATGAGGTTGTATCTATGGTTGGAAAGTGTTTAAAAGATATACCACTATTGTATTCTGAAGTACTTTCTTTGTATTATATTGAAGAGAAGTCTCATAGAGAGATAAGCGATATTTTGAAGATACCTATGGGGACAGTTGCAATACGTATTAGTAGAGGGAAACAAATAATGAAAAAAATATGTCAAAAGATATAAAAAATATTGAAGAAAAAATATTGAGCCAAATTCAAAAAGGTGAAATAAAAATGAAGCCCAGAATGTATTTTGTCATAGGATCAATATTTGCTTTTGTTGGCTTCATTTCAACTATTATAGTGTCTACTTTTGCTATTAGTTTAATAAGATTTTCTTTGCGTGCACATGGAAAAATGGCACAGTACAGGTTAGATCAGGTACTGTCAGATTTTCCATGGTGGATATTTATTGTTGGTTTTTTGTCATTGGTTATTGGTATCTGGCTTATCTATAAATATCATATTTTTTATAAAATCAAACCTTGGATTGTTATATTAACTTTTGTTTTGTCTATTATGATTTCTGGTTGGATTATAAACGAAACAGGTTTAGATACTAAACTTTTTCGCCAAGGACCAATGAAGGGCTTGATGCGCAAATATATACAAAGAAATAATATTTCAGATATTAGTCTATTGAGACAGAAAATAAATAGGTTTTAATTGCCTAAACATATATAGACAATGCTTATAATATTATTATGGTTTAGAAACCGTTTGAATTTTTAATGATTACCAGCAACCTTAAAGTTTAAAAATAGATTTACTAAATAGTTATACATCCCAACTATTCCAGCAACAATTATTCTCGCTAGCACATAATTTAAATTCATTTTTTCAACAAATAGCGCCATCAGCAACACAACAAACAATAATCCTAATCCAGCGATACTTAAAAAAATATAATATCCATGTTTTGCTCCTCTTGTCGTTTTTGAAAATACAAATTTTCTGCTGAGATGATAATTGATTGTTATCGCAATTACAAAAGCTAATCCTGTAGATATTAGATAGTTTATCAATAAAATATCTGTAAAAAAATATAATAGAAATAAATCAAATATAAAAGTAGAAAAACCCACTGAAGAGTATTTAAGAAATCTAATCAATGCTCTATTTGACTTCATTAGTTTTCCAATTTATTTCAAAAGAAATAGAATATTTATTTGAGATTTTCCATTTAGAAAATCTAAAACATAAAAATTGAAACTTATTTTCTGAAATTCTTCCAAATCCGAATCTGTTTAGTGTTAATTCAATATCAATAACCATATACAAAAATTATATCAAAGATATATATAATGTATATACTGCTCCCTAGACAGGTTGAACAACTCGACCTCTCAAGCCTCGTAAGGGTTTTCGAGCTACTTTTGAAATGGGATCGGGATGCGGACAGGTCACTTTGAATTATAGATTAGCTTGGTTTATTGTAAATATATGCTTATAATATAATTTAATTAACATTAAATTGCAGAATACAATATGAAAAAGATTAATGAAAATGTTTTACCAAAGATAGTACTAAAATACTATAAAAAGCCTAAAGACAATGATAAAAGTATAAAATCAGGGATAACTTGCGCATGGTGCTTAACACCAGATGTTGTAAATATTGGTGGGGGTTTTAGAGATGAGAAAGGGATTTCATATCAAATTTGTGAAAGGTGTGCTACTTACAGATATAAGTCGGATTACGGGTACAAAACACTAATAGCTGCCAAATCCAGAAGGAGAAGAATTTTTGATGTAGGATATTTGTTCAATGAATTACTTATTGATATTTATATGAGCAAGAATAACATCTTATCTTTTAAAGATTTTAATGAAGCTGATGATTTGTTTATAAAAGCAAGTGAACTTTACAATTTACTTTTTAGTAAAGATGATAAAATTATATTAGAAGAGAAAGAAGATCAGAAAAAGATTGAGGAAGAATTTAGAATAAAACTATCGTTTGTTGACCTTGATAAATTTTTCTCACAGATAAAATAGATAATGTGATAAATTTATTGCATATAATCAACGACAATTTTACCAGGAATTTAGTTTTTAAGCTAGTTTAACT
>DYQJ01000104.1 GCA_020719345.1 Draconibacterium orientale
AATCAGTAAATTTGAATTTTGGTCACTATTTTTATACGCTACCAATTATTTATGACAGATGTTTACAAAACTATATTATCTTCTTCGGAGGGATTTTTTAAAGATAGAGGCAGTAAATTTTTTGCGCATGCTTATCATGTAGAGAATCAGACAGAAATATCTGATTCTCAAAAAGTTCTTCGCAAAAAGTATCATGATGCGCGTCACCATTGTTACGCTTATATGCTTGGAGAATTAGATAGGACATCGCGTGCCAATGATGATGGCGAGCCGGCAAATTCGTCAGGCGCTCCCATTTTGGGACAAATACGTTCATTTGAACTGACAAATATTCTAATAATTGTAGTTCGCTACTTCGGAGGCACGAAGTTAGGGATTCCCGGACTTATCAATGCTTATAAGTCGGCGGCTGCCGATTCTATCGCTAATGCCAAGATAGTTGAACGCACAATTGATGACTCTATAGAATTTCGTTGCACCTATAATGATATAAATCAAGTCATGCGGCTTGTTAAAGAATTAGAAATGACTATAATTAGTCAAAACATGGAGCAGGAATGTTCACTTACTGCCCGACTTAGAAAATCGCTTACCCCGAAGTTACAAAAAAGATTAGAAAATTATCCCAGAATCAATATGTTTATTAATTAATTTTTTTTAAATGCTAAAAAATAAAAAATTATGAAAAAATCGCTTGTTGTATTTTTTTTATTGATAATTAGCACGTTATCACTTTACTCACAAAAACGGACTTTCAGAGATACGCTCACTTTTGTAGAAGATTTGAAGCTGTACATGAAAATAGCCATGAGTGATAAAGAAATTGTTGCCGAGTTAGATACTTTTTCGCTTTACTGGAGCCGAAACAAAATAGGAGAGATGTATAAGTTAGGAATTGTTCTTGTTTCCGATGCTATGGTGCGAAGGTACGCTAAGCCACAAACGCACTTTTTTTACTATCTGAAGACCATAAATGGTTTTGTCCGCAAAAATCGGCTTAAAGACTATCAAGAATGGGAGTTCGGACTGTTAGAGCTTGTGGACATACAAAATGAGATGATGACTAAGGTAGAAGCTTATTTACTCTTTTCTTCTAACTTAATCAATTACAATATATTAATAGAGACCTCGACATTAGCTTGGAAATCATCTAAGAGTGATTTTGAAATGTTTAACGATGTGAAAACGCAGACCTTGACCGTCAAGATGGAGGATTTTAATTTGACCTGTTATTCAAAAAGTGATAGTTTTACCATATCTAATACTAAGGGAGTGCTTTATCCGGTAGAAAAGAAGTTTGTAGGGGAGAACGGAATGATTACCTGGGAGCGAACCGGACTGAGCAAAGACTCGGTATATGCTCTCTTACAAATTTATGAGATAGAGATGAGTGCCGGATATTTGAAAGCAGAAAAGGCAGCTCTCACACATAAAAAATATCTTGGCTCCAAGTCGTATCTTGGAATTGTGGAAGACAAATTAATGGGCGCTTCATTGTTAAAAACTCCTACTTACCCTAAGTTTACCTCGTATGACGATAATGTATTGATAAAAAATATCATGCCTAATGCTAACTATCGTGGATGTTTCAACATGGAAGGAAATAAATTTGTGGGAAAAGGTACCGAAGATGGCTATGCTAATCTTGATATAATAGTGGATGGACAAAATTTCATCTCCGTTGCCTCAAAGAGTTTTAATTTCTTTAAAGACAAACGAGTAACTCGCAAGAAGGACACTATTTTTTATGAGAAGGTCTCCGCAGCAGAGGCAATGAGTGTCATACGGTTGTCAAAGAAAGACTCTATTTATCATTACGGAATAAGTTTTGAATATAATGACACCTCGCAAATCTATTCGTTCTCCAGATTTTCGGAAGATGAAACCGAGTCCCCGTTTATTGATACTTATCACCAACTATCAATTTATGCAGGAGAAATTCGCTGGAAATATGGAGACATCGTTTTGTATGTTTATACCACTCCGCGTGCTGCGATGAAGACTGCCGTCTTTGAGTCAAACGAGTATTTCTCAATGAAAAAATATAACTTACTCAAAGGTTATGACGAAACTAACCCGCTTGTAGTAATAAAGAACTTCTGGAAGACTGATTCCTTAAATAATACTATTTTTGAGACAAAAGAGCTGCAAAAATACATTAATAGTAACGGACGCTATTTGCAAGAGGACATGATTCACATGCAATTGTATAAGCTCGCCAAAGAAGGTTTTGTATTATATGACCCAAAAACAAGAGTAGCAGTAATTCAGTCTAAACTTTTTAGATATATAAGCAACCGTACCAAGACCGATTATGACGGTATTTTTATTTCTTCTAAATTAGATGGTTATTATGGCGTAAACGGAATAATAAATCTAAAGACATTACGATTAGATGTTATTAAGCCCGAACCTACTGTTCTTAGTAACAGCAAACAAGTAGGTTTCTTGGCAGATACTGTCACTATTTTTAAGAACAAAGATATGAAATTCAATGGAGTAGTAAATGCAGGATTGCTGGAAATTTCAGGAAAGAGTTTTGAGTTCAATTATAATAACTTCATGATAGATCTTGAAAAAATAGACTCGGTGACTATTGTAGCAAAAGACTCTACCGGTAAATATTTAAAAGTTGCCTCTAAAATGGAAAAAACCTCAGGATATTTAGAGATAGATGCGAAAAAAAATAAATCTGGACGCGATACTACGTTAAAAGGTTATCCTACTTTTCATACCACAGACACTGCTTTTGTTTTTTATGATTATACGGATGCGGAAAAATATCCTCGCGATAAGTTCTTTTTTAAAGTTGACCCGTTTACTATTAAAGAAGCCGGAGATATAAGAAAAGACAGTCTTCGCTCGGCGGGAACTTTCGTCTCTGGTATATTTCCTGACTTGTCGGTAACCATGACGATTCAATTTGATAACTCTCTCGGTTTTGATGACCCGTTTGAAAAGCTTCCTATTTATGATGGCGTGTACACCGGTAATGTATCCATGAATAATAAAAACGGACTAACCGGCAAGGGGACAATTACTTATCTAACAACTACTGCGATGTCCGAGTTTTTTAGATTCTCGCCGGCAAAGGTAGAAAGCGAGATAACCACAGTAACAGTAGATGCTCTGACAAAAGATAAAATACCTACAATAGAACATGCAAAGAGTGATTTTGCGCAAGCAAATACTACCAAAGCGAAATTTGACTGGATACAAAAAGACAGCTTAATAGAAATATTTAACGAGAAAGAGGGAATTGAAATGTACGATAAGTTCTCAAATCTTATGGGACAAATAAATATTTCTAAATATGGAATTACCGGACAAGGAAGGTTTAGAATTAAAGATATAGTAAATACCACAGATGTTAAAAGTACTGACATCAAAGCCGATGCTTTTTTAGTGGCAAGAAACTTTGATTTTAATGTACAGTCGCTTTCGGTGGACACGACAAATTTTTATATAGAAGCCGAAGAAGAAAGTGCAAGACAATTTCAAGCATTTGCGTATCAAAGCTTTATAGATGTGGCAAAACAAACAAGCTATTTTACTACTAATTACGACACCGCCGAAGTAAGATTAGATATTAATCAATATAATTGTCAAATAGACCATTATGTATTTGATATGCAATTAGACTCTATCTACATGGGAAGCGGAATCAAAGAATATGACGACCAAAAATATTTCACCACCAACACCATAGCCCGCGATGCGATGCGAAATAGTTTATCCAAAGCAGCCGAGAAAAAGAAGGTAAGAATGACCGGCTCGTGGTTCACCTCCACAAATCCGGAGCAGGAGAATCTTAATTTCTACTCGGAGATATCAACTTTTGATTTGCGCTTGAATAAAATCATCGCTAAAAAAGTGGAACTAATAGAAGTGGCAGATGCTAATATATATCCGCAAGGAGAATACATTAATATCTATCGGAATGCACGAATGGACAAATTGAATGCCGCCGAGATAATAGCACCACGAGATAGTCAATATCACGTAATTAAATATGCCACCGCTAATATTTACGGTAAAAACAGCTACACCGGAACAGGAGAATATACTTATTCGTATAATTCACAAAAGTTCTATTTTACTGATATTAAAGTAGATGCCAACAAACAAACTATCGCTTCTACCAAAATATTAGTTAAAGATAGTTTACCACTTGCATTTATGCTAAGTCCAGACTTTGCTTTTAACGGCGATATTAATCTATTTGCAAGAAATGAATATTTAAAATTTGACGGCTATACTTTTATACTTAATACTTGCGACCAGATAAAGAACGAGTATTTTAAATTTACGAATTTTATTAATCAGGACAGTGTCTATATTCCGTTAGACTCGGCGTCTCTTACGTTGAACAAACGAAATGTATATGCCGGACTGATGATAAATAATCCATCTCTGAAAAATCAAGCGTATGAACCATTTATTTATTCGGCTTTTACAAGTCCGATGCAAAATGTAGTAGCACATAAACCAATAATTACTGCCGAAGGTGACTTATACTATGATAAAAAAGACTCTTATTATAAAGTTGCCAGCTTAGCAAAATTAAAAGATCCATCTTTACAAGGAAATTATGTTGCACTACATAAAAACTACTGCTTCTTCTTTGCCGAAGGAGATATAGACTTAAATGCTAATCTGGGCGATTTCAAAATTAAAACCGTAGGTAATGTCTTGCACAAATTATCTGATAATCAGGTAACCATAGAAACTATTATGGGAATGGAATTTTATTTTATTGACCGTCTGTTAAAAATTATTAGCGACAAAATATTGGAGAACTTTTTACTTGATGGTATCAATGTTAGCTCGGTTTCGTTTAATAAGAATTTAACTAATTGGGTAGGGAACGCTGCTGCCGACAAATTGCGTGAAGATTTTACTTTATTTTCGGGTTTCAATAAACTCCCTAAAGATTTTGAAACTTATTCTTTTTTGTTATCTAATGTCAAACTAAATTGGGACACCACCGCAACTGCCTATCGCTCTGTTGGAAATATAGAAATAGCAAATATAAAAAATACGGTAATAAACAAGACGGTGCCGGCTTATTTAGAAATAAAAAAAGGTAGTGCCGGAGGAGACGAACTCTCATTCTTTATCCAAGCAAGCGACGACACCTGGTTTTATTTCTTATACCGAGGCGAATATTTATTTACGGTCTCTTCTAACGATGATTATAATGCTCAAATAATTGGGCTAAAAGCTAAAGAAAAGAAGAAGGGAGATATAGAAATATCTATCGGCAATGCAGAAAATGCTCTCGCTTTTAAAAATTCATTTTAATTTATTTTAACGAGATAATTTAATGTTGAAAAAAATATTTCTGATTTCATATATTTTAAGCTTAGTAGCATGCAATGTTCCGATGTCTAAGGATATAGACCATGCTACTATACGCTTTGACGAAGACTCTGCTTATCATTTTATCTTGCAACAAATAAGCTTTGGGGCAAGAGTTCCAAACTCGTCGGCTCATGACTCGTGCAGCTTATTTCTTATTAACAAATTGAAAAGCTATAATGCCAAAATAATAGTACAAAATGCTGAAGTAACCAGTTTTGACGGGAAGGTACTAAAAATTAAAAATATTATAGCCCAATTTGATACTTCTAAAACGGAAAGAATAATGTTTTTTGCTCACTGGGACTCCCGATTTATTTCTGATTATGAAACAGATAGCATTAAATATCACACTCCCGTTCTGGGCGCAAATGATGGCGCAAGCGGGGTTGCTGTTCTCTTAGAAGTGGCTCGACAAATATCTTCGCGCTCGGCAGACGTAGGAGTAGATATTATCTTTTTTGATGCCGAAGACCAAGGCGAGCCAACAAAAGATAGTGTATATAACGAAAAATCATGGTGCTTGGGAGCGCAATACTGGGCAAATAATCAGCACGTAGAAGATTACCAACCTTTATACGGAATCTGCATTGATATGCTCGGCGCAACAAATGCTACTTTTACAAAAGAAGATAACTCCCGCCATTTTTCCGGCTATCTGACAAAAAAACTATGGGAACGTGCCTCAGAAATAGGACATTCAAAGTATTTTGTCAATGAGTTGTCCAATCCTATTCTGCATGACCACTTGTTTATCAGCAAATTAACAGGAATACGGACTTTGTTGATAATTGACTATTCTTACAACAATGCCAAAGGATTTCCTGATTATTGGCATACTAATAATGACAGCATTCAAAATGTTGATAAAAACACCTTAAATGCTGTGGGGGAACTTCTATTAAATCTCATTTATTCCGAATAATTATGATAACTTATATTGAAAATTTTGGGTATCAGCTCTTCGTTCTGCTAAACGAGATGTCTGTTTATTTATTATTTGGCTTTCTCTTAGCCGGCGTATTACATGTATTTTTTCCTAAGCCGCTGATAGAAAAATATCTCGGAAAAAATAACTTCTGGTCTGTATTAAATGCAGCTATTTTAGGGGTACCGCTACCGCTTTGTTCGTGTGGCGTGATTCCTACGGGCGTGTCATTTCAAAAAAATGGTGCCAGCAAAGCCGCAACGGTGTCTTTTTTAATCTCTACTCCTCAAACGGGAGTAGATTCTATTCTGGTAACTTATTCTTTATTAGGATTACCTTTTGCGATAATAAGACCTATTGTAGCTTTTGCTACCGGTATTTTAGGCGGAAGTTTAACCGCTTATGTAGAAAAAAGAAATAAATCTTCAGAAATAAAACAAGAGACATGTGAACTTCCGGAAGAAAACGTGGGCAATAAATTTGTGCGCATGTTAAAATATGGTTTTGTTACATTCTTACAAGATTTATCTAAATGGCTAATTATAGGAATATTAATAGCTGCTCTCATTGCTGTCGTTGTGCCTGATAATTTTCTGGTGCAGTATATGACAAATCCATTTTTAGAGATGCTTTTAATACTTGTTGTCTCTATTCCTTTGTATGTTTGTGCTACCGGCTCGGTGCCGATAGCCGCTGTTCTTATGTTAAAAGGTCTCTCGCCGGGAGCAGCGCTGGTCTTTCTCATGGCAGGACCCGCTACCAATGCAGCTACGATAGCAGTTATAGGAAAAACTCTGGGCAAGAAAACATTAATTATTTATCTGTTAGCAATAATTAGTGGCGCGGTAATAACCGGATTGTGTATAAATTATTTTCTTCCGGCACAATGGTTTATGCTCATAGATAGCACTGACTTGATGCACCTTCAACATGGACATGAAAGTCATGAGATTTTGCCGGCATGGTTAAAAATAGCATCAACAATATCTCTCATCGCACTAATAATAAACGGATATATTGTTAAATATCTCCAAAAAAAGAAATATAAACAAAATATAATAAATAATAACGTTATGAATATTACTAAAATTTCAGTACAAGGTATGAGTTGTAATCATTGCAAGATGAACGTAGAAAAAAATCTGGCAAAGATTCAAGGGGTAAAAACTATTAATGTAGACTTAGCCAAGAACACCGTATTAATAGAAGGTGATGTAGATATGCAGTTAATAGCACAGACAATTAACGAGTTAGGATATGAGTTCAAAGGACAAATTAATTAAAACAAAAAAGATGCCGACAAAAAAAACGATTTTATTCTTCATATCTGTAATTTTGTTGATAAATAGTTGTAAAAATGACAGCAACTCAACTATGTTCATGCCTAACTGCACCGGCGTGATGGGAGAAGTATTGATAGTCATGGAGGATAACCGTTGGGATGGTGCAATGGGAGATACTATATTCAGTTACTTCGGCATGCCTCATCCCATGTTTTTACAAAATGAATCTTTTTTTAAAGTCACACAAATACCACACGAAGCGTTTACCAATATTTTTGAAACTCACAGAAATATTATTTTTACAAACATTCGTTCAGACATTAAAGAGTCCAGCATCACTATAACGTCTGACAAATGGTCTATTCCTCAACTGATTATTAATATGAACGCCCATGATGACCTCGCTTTTAAAGAACTTTTTGATAAGAACAAAAAATTTCTTATGGACACAATACACAAAGCCGAGATAAAAAGATACCAAAATATCTCTAAAAAATACTCGGAGACTACAATTACTGAATATCTACAACAAAATCATAATCTAAGTGTCATTTTTCCTAAGGGTTACAAATTAGATGTGGACAAAGATAATTTTATATGGATATCTTATGAAACACCGCGAACTACTCAGGCAGTGTTTATTTACTATTACAATTATGTGGACACTAATACCTTCACTGCACAATATTTAGTTGCAAAACGGGATTCTTTCTTACGAAAACATGTTCCGGGTCCGACAGATGGCTCTTACATGACCACAGAGAAATTAGTTCCGGTACTACTTAAAGAATATAAAATTGATGACAAATACACATGCGAGATGCGAGGACTTTGGCGGACTGAAGGCGCTTTCTTAGGCGGTCCTTTTATCAGCATCTCACAAGTAGATGAAACAAGAAACCGAGTTGTTACGTGTGAAGGATTTATTTATGCAGGAAAACTTGATAAAAAGATATACTTTTGGCAAATAGAATCTATTATTAAAACATTTAAAATTTTATAGCTATGCGAAATTTTGTTTCTGCTTGTATCTTAATTGCGTGTGTAACAGCAATATCGTGCAATAAAGACAGTGATAATTCTAAATATTTGATTTTTAAGGTTACTAATAAATCTTCGCAACCGCTTGCGGAGATACGCGTCACCTTAACTAACAATGAGTCCGGTACCGAGATACAATATACTAATGCAACCGGAGAAGCTAAATTTGACCGTAATCGGGTGTATGATGATATAAATCCTATATATTTTAAGACCGCAACAATAGAAGACATAGACGGCGAACAGAACGGCGGAAATTATCTGATACAAGAAATAGAATTAGATGATAATAAGAGTTTATATTATGTTACTTTAGAAAAGATGATTGAACCATGACAAAATTTGTTATACTATAAACGGCAACTTTGCCAAAGTTGAAAACTTTGGCAAAGTTTTAATTACCAAATAATTACATAAGAATAAAAGTTAAAATTATAACCGTTTTGAGTATAATTTATTTTTAGGTAGTCCTAAACAAGTAAAGCTAATAATATAAAATTACTTTTTTTAGGATTACCCAAAGATGTAGCAGATTAGTAAGAATGACCTATCTTTTTCTAAAAACTTGTTAAAATACATTCATTGCAATTAATGTATTATTATTGTTTTGGTTACTTTTTCTTTTGATGTACTCAAATCAATATAATATGTACCAACTGCAATACTAACTAAATCAATTGAAAATGAAAAATCTTTTGTCGATTTTTTTATTGTAAATTCTTTTATTATTGAACCATTTACAGAATAAATTTTGATTTGTAATTCGCCAATGTAGCTGTTCTCCAAACTAATTATAAAATTACCATTGTTAGGATTTGGATAAGCAATTATTGAATTACTATTAAATAAATCTGAAATACCTATATTTATTTCAAAGTTAGCCGTTACACTAATATTAGCTGTTACATTCAAATCCTTTCGTGGGTTTTGTGTACTTCCATCGCTCCAATCCACAAAATGATAATTAGCATTTGGAACGGCTGTAACTTCTGTTCCGTTTGCTCCATAATTAACTATTTGATTTGCTGTTCCAGTTATTGTTCCATTTGTTGCTGCGGTATAATCAAGAGTAAAAGTATTGATTGTGAAGTTAGCAACCAAATCCCGATTACTTTCTGCTGTATATGAATATGTTGCATCGGTTGAAACCTGTGTGCCATATTCTGTCCAGTTTGTGAAAGTGTATCCGATTTCGGCTATTGCTGTTAACGAAACATTTTCACCGTGATTGTAATTTCCTGTACCTGTTACAGAACCAGAGTTTATTGGTAACACACTTGCCGAAATTAAGTACGAATTGAGTGTGAAATTGGCTACTAAAGTCCGGTTGCTTTCGGCTGTGAAAGAATAAATTGCATCGGTTGAAATTTGCGTTTCGCCTTCTATCCAATAGTTAAATGTGTATCCGGTTTCGGCGGTTGCGGTTAACAAAACATAATCACCGTAGTTGTAACTTCCTGCACCTGTTCCTGTTCCGGAATTTGCAGTGTTTATATTTACTGAAATTAAGTACGTATTGAGCGTGAAGTTGGCAACCAATACTCGGTTTGAACTTGCTGTGAATGAATAATTTGCATCGGTAGAAACTTCGACTTCGTTTTCTGTCCAATTGGTAAAAGTGTAGCCATTTTCGGGAGTTGCCGTTAACGAAACATTAACATAGAGATTGTAATTTCCTGCACCAGTTACCATTCCTGAATTTGCTATGTTAATATTTGTAGAAATAGAGTACGAAATTAGTGTGAAGTTGGCAACCAATGTTCTGTCTGCGCTTGCAGTAAATGAATAAGTTTCAGCATTAGAAACTTCCATATCGTTTTCCGTCCAGTTGACAAAAGTATATCCCGTTTCGGCTGTAGCTGTTAATGAAACCATGTCGCCGTGATTGTAATTTCCTGTACCAGTAATATTTCCAGTAACTATTGGGCTGACGTTTGCCGAAATCAAATACGAATTAAGCATGAAGTTGGCAACCAATGTTCTGGATGAATCGGCGGTGAAGGAATAAGTTGAATTTGTAGAAACTACCATAGTGTCAATTTTCCACTCGATAAATGTATATCCGGTTGCGGCAGTTGCCGTTAATAATACATTACTGCCATGAATGTAACTGCCTGCTCCAGAAATAGTTCCAGCATTTTCGTGACTTGAATTTGCCGAAATCAAATACGAACTGAGTGTAAAATTAGCCACCAAAGTTTTGTTTGAATTGGCTGTGAATGAATACGTTGCAGCAGTTGAAACTTCTACTGAGTTTACAGTCCAGTTAGTAAAAGTGTAACCATATTCGGGTGTGGCGGTTACCGAAACAGTTGCACCAGTTGAATAATTGCCACCACCAGTTACTGTTCCTGTATTTGCTGTATTAACCAATGTAGCAATGGTATAAGTTCCTAAACCTATTGTGAAATTTGCTACTAAATTACTATTTTGAACGGCTGTAAATACATAGTTTGCGCTTGTTGATACTATATTTCCGTTTTCTGTCCAGTTAGAAAAAATGTAACCGGTATTTGGAGTTGCCATTACCGAAACATTGTTGCCGTGAATGTAGTTTCCAGACCCTGTAACCGTTCCAAAAGTTGGTGTCATGGTGTTTGCCGAAATTAAATACGACTTTTGTGTAAAATTTGCTACCAATGTGCGGTTTGCAGTTACAATAAACGGATATGTTGCTAAAGGCGAAACAATTACACCGTTTTCAGTCCAGTAGTTAAAAGTATATCCGGGAATTGCGGTAGCTGTTACCGAGCCGGTTTCGCCGATGTGATATTCTCCTGTGCCTGTTATAGTTCCCGTATGGGCTGGGCTTGTGTTTGCCGAAATAGAATACGGAATGGGAATAAAGTTGGCAACCAAATTTATATTGCCAAGAACGGTGAGTACAAAAGTTGCCGCATTTGAAATTTCTATTCCATTATTAGTCCAGTTGCCAAAAGTATAACCAACAGCAGAATAAGCTGTTAATGTAACATTGCCTCCATAAGTTGTCAACAGATTTACAAATTGTTGTGGGTCTTCTTTTGCCGAACCGCCTATTAAACCGGAGTTTGGTGGGTTTACACCGCCGGTAACCGAGTAAGAATTTAGTGTGAAGTTGGCAACCAATTCACTGTTGTCAGTGGCAACAAAGGTATAGGTGGCAGAAGTAGAAACTTCTGTTTCGTTTTCAGTCCAGTTGCTAAAAGAGTAGCCGTCATCTGGTGTGGCTGATAATGACACAGTTGCACCCGAATAATAATTTCCGCCACCGGTGGTTGAACCCGAATTTTCCGGATTTACACTTGCGGAAATGGTATAGGAAATATATCCGCAATCGTTGCTGAAACTTGCCACTGCATCAATATTATTTATCCAGTTTGTTGTTGACCAAGTGGCATCGTCCACTTGAATACAAGTTAAATTAGGATTTCCGGTTGCATCAAAGTTTGAAAAATTGATATTATTTCCATTTTTTACATCTAAACTTGTTAATGAATTGTTTTGACAAGATAAATTATTAAGAGCGGTATTTGATGAAACATTCAAACTCGTTAATAAATTGGTAGCGTATAAAAATAGTAACCAAAATTCAAATTTACTGATTTTTCATATATACAAATATTTTTTTATATATC
>DYQJ01000342.1 GCA_020719345.1 Draconibacterium orientale
AAAATCAGTAAATTTGAATTTTGGTCACTATTTTTATACGCTACCAAATATTTATCTAAACAACTTTTTTCACGAAAATAATTATTATTTATTGGGGAAATAAAATATTTTCTGTTAAAATAAAATAAATTTTTGTTTAATTAAAAAATAAATATTACATTTGTGAGAATTTTTAATAATGTTAAAATGAAAAAGTGTATGACTCCAACAGCAAAATTTTTTGTGGGTTTTTTGGCAGGTGCTTTAACAGGTGCTAGTTTAGGACTTTTACTTGCTCCAGAGAAGGGAGAAGAATCTCGTAAAATACTAAAAACCAAAGTCGCTGACTTAGGTGAAAAAGGAAAAGAGCTTTATACAAAGATGAAGAAGAAGAAAGAAGAAATTACCGAAGACAGCGAATAAGATTTATTGATTGTTTAAAGGGGGTATCCAAACACATTATTAATAAAGTTTAGATACCTCTTTTTTATACATTGAAAATTAATGAATAAATGACTAAATAATGGAAAATAACGAATTAAAAGATTTATTGGCAGCTTTATATAAAGATTTTAAAAAATATTTAGATGTAAAATTTGAATATTATAAATTTACATTCATAGAGAAGATTATTTTTATAATAAAAAAATTATTCAACGTTTTTTTATTTATGTTGATAATGCCATCGGTAATGTTGTTTGCCTCCATCGGTGGGGCGATTTATCTGGGGCAAATGCTCGGCGCTACTTACTTGGGTTTCTTTGCTGTCGCCGGATGTTTACTTGTCATCGCCATAATAATCAGAATATTTAAAAAAGTTGCTTTTATTAATCCACTAATTCGTGTCTTGGTAGAAATATTATTTGACTCGGATAAACCTGCTGATAAACAAACTAACGTAAAAGAAAAAATTAAAGACAATGCAAAAAAATAATTATTCTAAGATACGCAATATAAAGGATTTACAAAAACGCAAACGTCTGTTAAAACGAAAAGTAAAGATATATGAACTTCGTCTCAAAAGACGTCTTCTTATTACGAAAAATGCTGCAACGCCATCTTTTCTTTATGAGCAGGCAATTAAAAGTGTTAATATGGAGAACTCCATGTTGTCGCTGTTCCCGTTTATTGCGAAAGTTACGCAACCACTTTTTAACAAGATAAAAGAGAAAGTACCTTTCAAAAAGGTCTTACCTGTTGCGGGTGCGATAATAGCTGGAATCGTTGGTTATGTTGTTTATAAAAAATATAAAGCACGCAAAAATAAGACGACTTGAAAAATTTATTGATAATATATCCACACTGGGCTCCTTCTAATCTGGCAGGCGTACATAGACCGCGGCTGATAGGTAATTATTTGCATCTTTTTGGCTGGCAGGTGCATCTGTTGACCGTAAAATCGGAATATTATGAAGAAGCGCCCGACAATGATATGTTAAAAACTGTAGCACCCGAAATAAAAGTTTATTATACGGAGGCAAAAAAAATAACTCGTCTTCGTCTCATCGGGGACATCGGACTGCGGGCTTTCAAGTATCTTAAAAAAGAAGCGCTCAATATTATCCGTCAAACCAAAATAGACTTTATCTGGATTCCTATTCCTTCTTTTTATGTTGCAATATTAGGAAGAATCCTGAACAACAAAACCGGAATACCGTACGGAATAGATTACATTGACCCCTGGGTCAGAGACATAAGCAATCGGAAAAATATGCGGGCAAGACTAAGCAATATTGCCGCACTAATTTTAGAGCCGTATGCCGTAAAAAAAGCTTCGCTTATTTCGGGAGTCTCTTCTTCGTATTATCAAAAAGTTTTAGACCGTAATTTTAAAAACAAAAAAATCTTACATGTAGGTATGCCGTATGGATTTGATATTAACGACCACAGAATAAAAATTTCCGGACTAACATATACTTGGGACAACGACATTGTTCCCTTTGTTTATGCAGGTGCGTTCTTGCCTAATTCGGGTATGTTTTTAGATATGATTTTTAAAGGGATAAAAACGCTTATCTCTGAAAATAAGTGGAATACAAAACATCATTTGTATTTTGTTGGCACAGGAAATTACGGACACAAATCTATAACAGATTATGCCAAAGACAATATGGTTAGCGACTATGTTCACGAGTTGAGAGAACGGAAACCTTTTTTACATATATTGAATTATTTATCTGCTGCCAAAGGAGTTATTGTTGTAGGAAGTACCGAAAAACATTATACTGCCTCAAAAATATTTCAATCTATTTTGAGTATGCGACCTATTTATGCAGTTTTTCATTATCAAAGTACCGCAGTAGAAATAATGAAAGAGACTAATACCCACCATTATTTGACCGAATATTTGCCGACAGAAGCCCCCGAAACTTTACAAAAAAACATCTTACAAAACTTAGTTGAATTTTTAGACGACAGCAAGACTTGGAATCCGAGTCTTGCCAATTTGGATAAATACTCTGCCAAAGAGTCGGCTCGTCAATTAGCCGAATATTTAGATAAGATAGTAGTAAGTTAATTATAGGCATGTTTCATTTATTAGGTTACACTTCTTTGCGAAACTTTGCGTTTTTAC
>DYQJ01000105.1 GCA_020719345.1 Draconibacterium orientale
AGACTCTGCGTGAAATATTTGATTATCAATTTCTCGCAGAGTTTCGCAAAGAAATAAGTGTAAACTATTTTTAAGCGGTTATGAAAGATGCAGAAATTGTTTAGAAATTGCCAAAAGAATGAAAATACTTAATTAAAAATATAAAAATATGATATTAAAATCAATCAAATTTTGTCGTTTCAAAGGCAGTAAAAATGAGTGGAGCATAGAAGGCAAACCCATTGATAATCAATATGGACAGTATTTAACCCTTGAAAATATTAATTTAATTGTCGGGAAAAATGCTACTGGTAAAAGTAAAACCATTGATGCTATTCGTCAAATAGCTGATTTACTTTCTGGAGATGTCAAATTATCACAATTAAGTTCAGTAGGACATGGAACGTCATCTTATGATTTAGTTTTTGACCTTGAAGGTGTAAATTATCAGTACATTATTGATTTCAAAGAAGGTACAGTCATTCAAGAATTACTAAAAGTAGATAATATTGAAAAGTTGAATAGACAAATTGGAAAATTATGGTTTGAAGCAGAAAAAAAACTCATTGATTCCGAAACCGCCGCAGATGCACTTACTATTTCAAAACGCGATAAAAAGCAACATCCTTTTTTTGAAGTTCTTTTTCAATGGGGAAAGAGTTTAAATCATTACAGATTTGGTAAGCAATTAGGAAAAGATGCATTTCTAAAAGATATGAATACAATAAAAGATGATATTGAAGTGGATTTAAAAGACGGGGATGAAGTCGCAGAAATATTAGTAAAAGGTCAGCGTAAATTTCCCGACTTTATTAACATTTTACTATCAGATATGAGAAAATTATCCTATGATATAACAGAAATTGACACTACACTAATTAAAAATATTCCTGTATCGGCATTTGGTATTAATGTAAGAGAAAGAGATTTAGACGGCAAAACAGAGCAAAGAGAAATGTCGCAAGGTATGTTTAGAGCATTATCTTTGTTGATTCAACTAAATTTTTCGTTACAAACTGGTGTGCCAAGTTGTATTTTAATTGATGATATAGGCGAGGGCTTAGATTACGACCGTGCCAAAAATCTAATAGATTTAATTATTGATAAAGTTAAAGATTCAAATGTACAAGTTTTGATGACAACCAATGATAGATTCGTTATGAACAAAGTTCCATTAGAATATTGGTCAGTTATCCAACGAATACCAAAAAAATCCCTATTTTATAATTATCAGAATTCAAAAGATACTTTTGACGAGTTTAAATATACAGGACTTAATAATTTTGATTTTTTTGCGACTGATTTTTATATTACAGGATTTGAAAAGCAAGAACAATTATGAAAAAAATCGCAATATACGTTGAAGGGCAAACAGAGCAGTTTTTCATAAATAAATTATTAATTGAAATTGCTGGTCAAAAAAATATACAAATTGAACTTAAAAAATTTAGTGGAAAAAATAATTCACCAACAAGTGATATTTATCCTAAAACAGTTGCAACTCCAGTAGATGCCAAATATTCGGCATTGATTTATGATTGTGGTGGAGACGAAGGAGTAAAATCAAGAATTTTAGAAGATTACGCAGGATTACTTTCAAATGGATATTCAAAAATAATTGGAATAAGAGATCTATTTCCATTAACTGATTTAACAAAATTAGAAAGGGGGTTGCAAAATAATATTTCCTCCCTACCAATTAGTACTGAAATAATAGTCGCAGTTCACGAAATAGAAGCATGGTTTTTGTCAGAATGCACTCATTTTGAAAGGATAGATAATAAACTTAATAATGATTTTATTATTTCAAATTGCGGTTACAATCCATGCATTGATGATATGACCATATTTCCAAATCCTGCTTTGAATTTGCGGACTATTTATCAGTTTGTCGGCAAAGCATACAATAAAAATAAAAAAAACGTAGAAAGGACTGTTGAATGTCTTGATTATGCAAATTTATACTTAAATGTTAGTCATAAAGTACTGAAATTCGGTGAATTAATTAACAAGATAGATACTTTCTTAACATGAAAAATGTGCTAATATCTACCACCGACAGCAAAGCGGCGATGGTAGAATAGTGATTAAATTCATTTTTTTGAAAAAAAATTTGCATATAATTTGAAAAAAGGTTACATTTGTGTTTCACAGTCTGATTTATTAACCCGTAAATTTATAAATCAATGAAAAATTCATCTGTAGGATTAAGCGATTTTCGTGAGGTACACATCTTAAATAGATATTATTTAGATAAGACATTGTTTATTAAAGAAGTTATTAATTGTAAAGATAAGATAATTTTAATAACGAGACCACATTTGTTCGGTAAGACGCTGAACATGACGATGTTAAAATATTTCTTTGAACTTTCCCCGAAAAGTGCAGAAAATCGCAAGCTGTTCAATAACTTAAATATAACAAAAGAAGCAGAATTTGATTTGTTTCAAGGAAAATATCCGGTTATTTATATCTCGTTTAAAGATATAAGTGCCTCTAAATTTGAAGATACCTTAGATAATATAAAAAATATTGCAGCCGAGATTTTTAACAGCTTCAAATATTTAGTTGAAAGTTTAGAACCCGCCGATAAGCAATATTTTGAAAATATATTGTCTAAAAATGTCAATCAAGACGACTTGATAGAGTCAATAAAAAAATTGTGCGGCTTCCTGCATGGTTATCATGCTATCGCCCCGATTTTATTGATAGACGAATATGATACCCCGTTAGAAGTATCTTATGTTTCTAACTACTACTTAGCGATGTCATCCTTTTTGAAAAAGTTTTTTAACGCCACACTAAAAAATAATACCAATATTTTTAAAACCGTAGTGACAGGTATTTTAGTAGTTGACAAAAAAGTTATTTTCAGAGGAATAAATAATATGGGCATTTTTACCATACTTAGTTCTATGTTTGCCGATAAATTCGGTTTCGTAAAAAGCGAGGTAGAGCAATTAGCTAAAGACAGAAAGATTCCGCCGGAATACACAGAAATTGAAAGATGTTACAAAGGATATATTTTTGGAAAAACGGTAATTTATAATCCATTTTCTATATTACAATATGTTACTTCTTATTACGATAACTTTAAAGTATATTGGGCAAATGCTGTCTCGTATGATATTGTCAAAAAGATGATAATCAATAGTTCTTCCGATATAAAGAACGAATTACGGCTGTTATTACAAAACCAAAAGATAACAAAGCGATTGAACGAAAACATTGTTTTTTTAGATTTAGAAAAAGACGAGAACAATATTTACAATTATCTCTTCTTTTCCGGATATTTGAATGCCTTAAATAAGTGTAAAACAGAAGAATATGTAACCTATGATTTGATTATCCCAAATGTAGAGATACAAACTTTTTATAAAAATCTAATACGAACTTGGTTTTCTGATGCTTATAGTACAGACGTGATAACTGACATGTTTACATATCTGGTTCTCGGTGATCGCATGGGGATAGAGTATATTTTTAATGATTTTATTTTAACTACTCTTTCTTATTTTGATTCTGCCGACAGAAATGTAGAAAAAATTTATCAAGCATTTTTATTAGCTGCTATAATTAATCTAAATGATACTCACGATGTTAATGTTGAACAAGACTTAAAAGAAGGCAGATATGATGTAGTCTTGATGCCATGTAATAAATCTAAATTGGCGTTAGTGCTGGGTATAAAAAGAAAAAATGTTGACGAGAGTAAAACCAAAGCCCTCAACAGCGCGGTACGACACATAAAATCGCGAAAATATGCTGACGACCTCCTTCACAGAGGTTATGAGAAGATATTAGAATTAGGATTAATATTTGACGGGAAATATTGTTGGACGAAAAAAGGTTAATTCTTTTGCGAGTTCAAGTTGTAAGTAATATGTATGAAATAACTTTCTAAATTCATTTGTGTATAATATGGTAAAATTAAACCACATAGGCACATAGACTCATAGAAAAATTAAGATTTTATAAACAACCCATTACTAAGCTCCTCAAAATCAGTAAGGAATGATTAGAAAATAATCACTCCTTATTGATATGAAAAAAGATGTTTATTTTTTATTGTTATTTCCATTAGGCAATGGAACTTCATCCATTTTACATGTTCCGGTAAATATAGCGCCTGATTCTACTGCGAGTTTAGCCGTAATAACTTCTCCATGCACTTTAGCAGTAGCACTTAGCGACAGCAGTTCTGCGACAACTATTTTTCCGTCAAGTTTTCCTTCTATCAGTGCGTTCTTACAATTAATATCTCCATCTATTATTCCGGTAGCCCCTAACACAATCTTTCCTTGTGCGGTAAGATTTCCCTTAAGTTTTCCGTCTAATCTAATATCGCCGTCTGTTTTTATTTCGCCTATAATTTCTGTTCCTAACGCTAAAATATTAGTTCCCTTAGATGTTACTGTTTCTTGATTTTTCCCCATGACTTTTTTATTATTTATAGAGCTGTTATTATAAAAATTACGAATTGTAAGCCCATTTAAGATAAATAGCTCCCCAAGTAAATCCGGCACCAAAAGCTGACAAGATTAAGTTATCGCCTTTCTTTAGTTTTTTCTCCCATTCGTACAAGCAAAGCGGAATAGTAGCGGCTGTAGTGTTCCCATATTTCTCTATGTTTATCATGACCTTATTTTTGTCCAACCCCATTCTACGTGCAGTCGCTTCTATAATTCTAAGATTTGCTTGATGCGGAACGAGATACGCTATATCATCGGCAGAGAGTTTGTGACGTTCCATCATTTCTACGCTTGTGTCCGACATCTTCGTTACCGCAAATTTAAAGACCGGTTGTCCCTCTTGATAAACATAATGTTCTTTATCTTCTATTGTTTGATGTGAGGCAGGTTTCACTGAGCCACCTGCTTTCAGATGCAAATATTTTACTCCTTGACCATCTACTTTTAAGATAGAATCTATTATTCCTACTTCTTCTTCGGTAGGTTCAAGAAGTACGGCGGCGGCTCCGTCTCCAAATATGGGACAAGTATTTCTGTCGGTATAATCTATGACCGAGGACATCTTTTCGGCGCCCACAACTATTGCCTTTTTAACTTTTCCGGTCTGAATATATTGTGCTGCGGTCTCCAAGGCAAACAAGAATCCTGAGCAAGCGGCGGATACGTCAAAGCTAAATGCGTCAGTAATACCTAACTTATCACAGATAATATTAGCTGTTGCAGGAAATTGCATATCCGGAGTTACAGTCGCACAAATCAATAGTTCTATATCTTGCGGCGTGTTGTTAGTTTTTACCAAAAGCTCTTTAATGGCTTCTACCGCCAAATCGGAAGTCCCTTTATTTTCTCCCTTCAAGATTCTTCGTTCTTTTATACCTATGCGGGTCATTATCCATTCATCTGAAGTATCTACCATCTTCGCTAACTCGAAGTTATCTAAAACATATTCAGGCAGATATGCGCCTATACCCGTAATTGCAGCTCTTGTTTTATTCATTTTTTTATTTTTATTCAAATCTATGTTTGGTGTTTACTCTTTATAATACTTCTTTCCCCTTCTTAGCTATTGCCAATTTGCCTCTGTAATAACCGCAGCTAGGGCAAACTCGGTGATATAAAGTAGCGGCGCCGCAATTTGAACATTTTGCAACTGTAGGAGCGACTGCTTTATAGTGAGTTCTGCGTTTGTCCCTTCGTGTCTTCGAAATCTTATGTTTAGGATGTGCCATTTTATTTATTTATTTTATTTGTTAATACTATTAATTCAATTTTATGTTTTTTAGCTGCTCCCATCGCGGATCCACGCTTTGTGAGTCTTTTTGTGCTGATGTCTCTCCAGAGTAGCTCTTTAAAAGCTGTATCATGTTTGCATCACATCTTAGCTTGCCCTCGCTATTTTTTTTATGTACCCGTTTGATAGGCAATCGCAAGTGTGCATACTCGTAGAAGTGCTGCGCCATACTAATTTCATTATCGCTGTCGGACAATGTAATGGTGTCGTCAACATCAGATATATCAGAGGCAACCTCTGCGAACTTGACATTTAACAATGTCTTATACTTTATCGGCAGCTCCATCTCTTCTAAACACAAATCGCAAGGCATCCATGTTTTGCCTTTCATCAGAGTTGTTATTTGCAAAGAACCACCGGAAACCTTTAAAATAGATTTCACACGTATCCTCGCTTTTTTTATCTCGGACTCCGGAAAAAAACTAAAAAACTTATCTGTCATAGTGAACCAGAAGATATGCTCGCCTGCGCTGAGTCCTCTAAACACTATACTGTAACTCTGTAAAAAATCTTTCATTTTCGTAATAAAAAACGTGCAAAATTAATTATAAAAATGGAAAAAAAAAATATATATACGAAAAAAAAATTATTTTTTTAATATTATTCTAAAAGTCGTGCCTACTCCGAGTTCCGAACTCTTGACAAAAATTTTCCCTTTGTGATAAATTTCTATTATTCGCTTGGCAAGTGACAGTCCCAAACCCCAACCTCGCTTTTTTGTCGTGTAGCCCGGATTGAAAATGGTTTTAAAATTTCGCTTAGCTATTCCCTTTCCAGTATCTTGAATATCAATGATAAAGATGTTTTTAGAGTCTTCTATTGAAATTGTTATTTTGCCTTTTTCACTCATCGCATCAATGGCATTCTTACATATATTTTCTATTACCCATTCTACAAGAGAAGTATTTATGGGGATAATGATAGACTGATGCTCGTCAAAATCTAACACGTAATTTATTCGCGACGAGGTTCGCGATTTAAGATAAGCGATAGAATTTTTTAGGACTTCTATAATATTAGTAGAAACGAGATTCGGCGTTGAACCAATTTTAGAAAATCTTTGCGTTATTGTTTCCAGACGTTTGACATCTTTTTCTACTTCCTGAACGAGTTGCGAGTTCTCGTCCTCTAACTTCAATATTTCTATCCATGCTATCAGCGAAGAAATAGGTGTTCCTAATTGGTGTGCAGTCTCCTTTGACATGCCTACCCACAGCTGATTTTCCTCCGCTTTCTTAGCACTACGAAAAGCAAAAAAAGCTATCAGCACAAACAAAGAAATGACGCCAAATTGAATAAACGGATAGTAAAAAAGCTGAGTCAGCAGGAACGAGTCTTTATAATAAATAATATTTCGTTGTCCTTGATAATAATCAATAATAATTGGCTCGTGCTGCGACTTCATTATCTCTAACTGCTTCTGCAAATATTTCTCCGAGTTTACTTGCGTGGAATCTAAATTAGCATGTCCCAAAATGTTGTCTGATTCATCAGATAATATTACCGGAATGGTTTTATTTTCATAAATCATATTAAATACGACAATACTAATTTCTTGATTCAAATCTACTTGCTGTATTTCTTTATAAGCTTCTGCCCATAGTTCTATTTTGCGGCGTTCTTCTTTAGATATTTTGTTTACCAGATGATTGGTATAAATAAGCGAAGCGGTAGCAATAATTATAGCAAAAACAAATAATAAAAATTTGAAATAAGGTTTAATGATTTTGTTTGTCATAGAACTGTTTTTTAAAATTCAAGGATAAAAGCCCCTTGTTGAGGCACTGAATGGTATTTTATATTCAACTCCTCACACTGTTCAGTCCATTTTGATATGCGATTGGACTTGTTGGAAGAGTCAAAAATAATATAAGAAAAATTGAAATTCGCTAATAGTTCTGAAATATCTATGTACACATTTTTTGATAATACTACATAATCTACTGTCAATTTTGTTGTTGTTATATTTTCGGCAAACGATTTATCTCGCAATATAGCGATTTTTGTGCCACCTACCAATAAGAACGAATTTTTAAGATAAATATTTAATTCGTCAGCATTAAAATTATCATAAAAAAAGACCGAGTCTATATTATATAAATTGTAAGTAGCCGTTTTTTTGTCTATCCAATTTTTTTGCAGTGCGAAGGTTATATTTTGGGGATTATTTATTAGCGTGGTATCTGTAAAGAAGAAATTTCTATCAGAAAAGATGATATTAAAAGCTGGGGCATTTTTTATATTATAAATCGCAAAGACATTTTGTGAATTAGTAGCAAAATTTCTAACCAGAACATTTATTTGAAAAAACAGAATAATTATTAGCGAGCCAAACAAAAAACGTCTGTTTTTATTTAGGAGAAAGATTATCAAAACACTTATAAATAAATATAATAACAACATTTGTTTAAAATCTATACTTATATTGTCGGTAGTAGAATATGGCATCTGTTCTATAAAACCTATTATAAAATTAAACAGCTTTGTAGAATAATTAAGAATAAACGCTACTATTTTTGCTATCGGCGCAACAAAAGATACTGCCAGCAGAATTACTGCCAGATAAAGCATAACCGTAGATAGAGGCACAGCCAGTATATTTGTTATAAAAAAATAATTAGGAAATTGATTGAAATAATAGAGACAGATAGGCAAAGTACCCAATTGTGCTGCAATAGAGACACTTAGAAGCGACCATATTTTCTCAAGAAAGGAATTTTTTACATATATTATTTTATGTATTTTCGGCTGCAAATAAATTATAGAAATCACCGCTATATAAGACAGCTGAAAACCTACGTCTCTGATAACATAGGGGTCAAGAATTAGCAGGATAAATGCTGAGGCAAAAATAGTATTGTAAATGTTTTTTTGTTTGCTAAAAATATCCGCTATCAGCACGATGGTAAGCATCAGCGCGGAGCGTTGTACCGAAGCAGCAAAGCCGGAGATATAAGCAAAAGCCCAGAGCGAGAAGATAATAATAACAAATTTAAGAACTCGCAACTTTTTATTGCGATTCATAAAAAATAGGGCGTAATTTAATATCATATAAACTACTGCGACATGCAAACCCGACACAGATAAGATATGAGTAGCACCGGAGGCAGAGAATGCTTGACGTGTTTCGGCATCTAACTCATCTGTGTATCCGAGAGTTAAAGCGGCCAGCACTGCAAAATCTTTTCCTTCAATACCGTATTTACGGTAAATATCTAAAAGAGTATTCAACGATTGCAAAGAATAGTATTTTATCAGATTAGGAATAGAATAACCTATTTTTTCCCACTTATTTGTCTGAAAATAAGATTGATATAAAATTCCTTTGTCGGAGAGATAACGCTTGAAATTAAACTCGTTAGGATTGTTAAGATTAGTTATTTCATTTATCGCGGCACTTGCAACAATTATGTCCCCATATTCTAAGTTCTCTGCTATAGAGTCTTTTTTAAAATATGCCAGCAAATCAAATTCTACGTTTTTTTGTTCGGTAGAGTCAATAATAGCGGTTACTCGAAGAATAGTTTTTAATGATTTTGGTTTTTCTTGTATCTTTTCTATTACTTGTGCAACAAAGACGAGTTCTTGACCTGTCGGCAGGTCAAGAACCTTTGTTTTATGAAAATTGACGAGATGCAAACCTAAGAAGAATAAAAATATAGAGAACAATACTCCGGTAAGATGGCGAAATTTATAATTCTGATTTATCTTAGCTACAAAAAGAGCAACCAACAAAAAAATACTAATAACAATAGTAGCAACAAAAAATTCTGTTTCTATTTTGAAAGTCAATTGCACGATGACTCCCGTTGTCAGAGGTAAAAAGAAACGAAAAAACGGGGTTGTTTTAATGTCCTTTAATAGTTGCATTTAGAACATATTTTTTTAAATATTTGCTATTTTGGTCTTATAACTAACATTAAATCTTCCACTTGCTATTCCTTTAAGTTTATTTCGTATTATTTGTTTTTTCAAAGTTGACAGTCTATCAACGAAGAGGACTCCTTTGATGTGGTCATATTCGTGTTGTATGACTCGTGCTTTGATGCCGTCATAATATTCTTTGTAATAGTTGAAATCTTGGTCAAGGTACTCTATCAATATTTTTTGGTGTCGTTCTACGTCGTCACGATATCCGGGTACGCTAAGGCATCCTTCGTTATACAGATATTTATCTCCGGAGACTTCTATAATATTTGCATTTATAAAGACTTTGCGAAAATCTTTTAAAGTGGGGTCATCTTCTGCGAGAGGCGTTGTGTCCACGACGAATAAATTTATAGGACTTCCTACTTGCGGTGCGGCAAGTCCCACTCCTTCGGATTTGTCCATTGTTTCAAACATATTGTCTATCAATCGCCGCAATTCAGGATAACTTTTATCTATATCTACGGCTGTCTCCCGCAGAATCTTTGAACCGATAACATGTATAGTTAATAACATTTTTATTTAAGATTAAATTTTTTTTTATATTCCATGTAACCTTGTAAAAGTATAGTAGCACTCATCTTATCTAAATTTGCTTTATCTTGTCGCGTTTTTTTGCGGAACCCGGCTTCTACCATTGCAAATGCCGCGAGTTTTGAGGTGTAACGCTCGTCATACGTGGCGGTCTGTATCTTCGGATATTTATTTTTTAGTTTGACAATAAATTCATCTATCTTAGTAACAATTTCGTTATCTGTATTGTTTAGATGCTTAGGATATCCGACAACAATTTCTGCAACAATTTCTTTGGTCACATAATTGTCTAAGAAAACAAAAATATCTTTATTCGCTACGGTTGTCAGATTCGTAGCGATGATTCTATTTGGGTCGGTAACAGCCAGACCTATTCGCTTTAATCCATAGTCTATCGCTAATATTCTACTCACTTTTATATATTTATTTGTTTTGCAAAGGTATAATAATAAAAAATTCTTTCAAAATTTTTTTTATTAAATTAATCTTTGGTAGTTCTTTTTTGATAATGAAACGAGTCTCCCCATTCTCCGTATCCTACTTTATCACCTGCGAGAACGATTCTGGCTTCCAGACAAGAAGTGCAGTCGTCTGCTCCTTCATCAATACAAGGTTTGTTTTGATATAGTTGATAGTTTTTGCGGTGCAATGTAGGGGTAATATTTGGCATGATTATATTTGCGCCTACTTTGAGGGCTTTTTCGCGTCCCATAGGGTCAATGGCTTGAAGCGCGGTGGCGGCGGCGATGTTGATGTCGGGCATCATGATTCGTAATATTGCTATCATTTTGAAGGTGTCAAAAAGTCGGTCTTTTTGTGAAGCTAATTGGTCTTTGTATTGGTACAGAGGTGTTTCTGCATGTTCAATAAAAGGTCCCATACCGCACATGTCTATGTCAAATGTCTTAAAAAAAATCAAATCGTCGGCTAAGTTTTCGTAAGTTTGAAACGGTAATCCCACCATGACTCCTGTTCCTACTTGATATCCTATTTTTCTTAGGAGATGCAAACAGTTAAGTCGTTCTTCGTAGCTGTGCTTGGAGTTATTGGGGTGTATTTTTTCATATAGTTCTTTGTTGGTGGATTCTATGCGTAGCAAATATCTATGAGCGCCGCTATCAAACCATCTGCGATAGACTTTTTCGGTTTGTTCGCCCAGCGATATAGTAATTCCTAATTTGCCGTCACTAAGTTTTTTTATCTCTTTCAATAAATAATCCACTTTGTCAATAAAAACTTTGTCGGTTCGTTCGCCCGATTGTAAGACGACAGAGGCATATCTGTGTTTGTAAGCAAATTCTGCGGCGCCGAGGATGTTTGCTTCGTCTATTTCGTAGCGATTTGTATTTTTGTTGCTTAGTCGGATACCGCAATATAAACAGTCTTTGGAACAGATGTTAGAGAACTCTATCAGTCCGCGATAATATACTTTTGTTCCGACACAGTCTTTTTTCACTTGATAAGCACGTTCAAATATTGGCTTTGCTTCGTCTCGGCTTGCTTTCAGCAACGAGATTAGGTCTTGGCGTTCAAATTCCTTCTTTGTTAAGATTTCTATTATTTTTGTCATGTCTTTTATTTTTATTTGCAAAAATAGGCTACCCGTATAAAGTTGGACAAATTTTTCACCAAATAGAAACATAAAAGAGCCGATGTTCCTATGTGATTTTAAATATTTTATTTTGTCCAACTTTATACAGATATCCTACAAAGTTCTAAAACGTATTTTTTGTCAATTTCAATATTTATTTAGAATTTATTTTTTTCAATAATTCAGCAATTAATTTTTCTTTTTCTCTCAATAATTCTTTATCTTTTTCAATAATTTCATCTTTTTCTTTCAGTTTTTCTTCTTTTTCTTTCAATAGTTCTTTATCTTTTTCAATAATTTTATCTTTTTCTTTCAATTTATCATCTTTTTCTTTCAATTTATCATCTTTATCTTTCAATAATTCTTTATCTTTTTCAATAATTTCATCTTTTTCTTTCA
>DYQJ01000343.1 GCA_020719345.1 Draconibacterium orientale
TTTGTTCCCTTTGAGTAAAATTTTCAATCGGAACTGCATCAGACCAGCAAGGTTCGTTCAACTGTCCGTCGAGTTTAATCTGTCCATCAAAAGGCATTGCAATAAGTGTATCGGGCTGTGAATGCTGTCCAAATACGTTATTGCTCAATACAAGTAATAAAATCCAAAAAATTTGGTATCTCATAATGTAATAAAGTCTTTATTCCTTTCCATTGTTATTTCGTCGTTTTGTCTTTTTTCTCCGCTTGTGCATAACGGTTTCGGGCTTTGCGTTCGGGCGGGTTTCGGAGCACAAAACTATCAACCTGCGCTGAACTTGAATAGAACTACAAAGCTCCAAGTTTGCACATCACCCCGCCTGACGCAAAACCCGTGTTACCTGCTGTTTTTAATTCTGTTTGTTTGTAAATATTTATCAATGTCTGCCGATACTTTGTATTCATAGTCGTAAGGAAATTGACAACTGTCTATTTGCAAGGTTTTGTTTTTCTCGTCAACAAGTTTATACATTTTGTCAATTAGTTGAAAGTCGCAGTTATAAAATTCTGTCTGCGTTTCATAAGCAACTCCGTCTGTGCAAATGCTATTAAAGAAGTTTGTTTGTCTTTCAAAAGCGAAAGTTTTTCCGTCCTTGTCAAAGTAATGCGTTAGAATAATATTCCAGTCACCACTTTCACTAAACGGAAATTCAGAAGCCGTAATTATTTGTCCTAAACTGTCTTTGAGAAAGTTAAAAGTTGTTTCAACATTGTCGGGGAAATTTCCATCTTTAATTTGGATTAGTTCGTCCTTGTCAACCAGTTTAGCCAAAACAATTAACTTGTCTTTGCTGTGATTGAAAAGAGTATCAATAATTGTTTTCTGATATTTTAGTCTTTCAAGAATGTCTGGTTCAGGAAGAAGTCGGGAAGTCGAACTTGTCCTACTGTCATTCGAGTTACAAGCTGAAATAAATCCTACGAAAATTATCAATACGTATGTTAGTCGTCTCACTGTTGGTCTGTCTTAAAATAGCAGGTAACATTTGTATGTACACCATTTGGAGGTTATTTTTCTAATATATTTATTTTGTTTGTAACTCATTTGTTTATTTAAAAATTATTTTATATCATATATTTAGTTAATTATAAATACAGTCTAACAATCTTTTATCTGTTCCGCTTTCTTGAGCATAATTTGCGTAAAAATCTTTTTAGTCTTAAAAGTAACGTATTTTATTTATAGTTTGAATAACAATCAATAAATTCCCATCCCGCTCTATACAACTCAATCATCTGTTTAAATGTATCTGCCTACTGAACAAAACCCTGATGACTCTTGCTTGCGTCATTCGGGTAAACCGTACCTATCGTATTATATTGGTTAAACTTAAATATTATTATTAAAAAAATCAATTACATAATTTCGCAATCTGTGTTTTTATCACCCTTCCCTCTCTCCTAAAAACTGTATGATATCGTTGTATTGCCTGCGAATTTATATTTTTTAGTTTTCAATATTTCTTTCTTACGAGCCGCTAACTGACAGTTTGCGGGTAGGTGCTGTTAGGCTGCGTGTTTCATTTTTCATAATGGAATCTGCAGCTATAAATTAGTAATTCATTATCAATAACTTGATAGACTAATCGATGTTCCCTATCAATCCTACGTGACCAAAATCCTTTTAAATCAAATCTTAAATGTTCAGGTTTCCCAATTCCTTCAAATGAGTGTCGTTGAATATCTTTTATTAATTCATTGATTTTTTTTAGCATCTTTTTATCTTCATTCAGCCAGGAAATATAGTCTTCCCATGCATTTTCCGAAAAAGTAATTGTCATTATTCTTCTATTAATTTTTCACGGACTATCCTGCCTTTTTTCATCTGGTTAATAGATTCATATAATCTGTCAGCATTTACTTTTGAACTTAGCAAATGCATAGTTTCAAGAATTGAATTATATTCATTGAGTGAAATAAGGACAGTTCCGTTGCCCGACCCTCTTTTAATAATTAGTGTCTCATTATTATTTTCAACTTCATCAAGGAATTTTTTAAGTCCGGTCCTGAATTCGGTATAATTTGCAGCTATCATGATAATTTTTATTTAAGTAATTAATAAAGTACAAATATAAGTACTTTTGCAATCTAAATCAATACCATAATATTTAATAATTATCGATTTTAACCTGAAGCCTAACTTATTTATAGTAGAATAAACCTGTGCTTGTTTTTTTCGCCTGAAAACTGACCACCCAATTTTAAAATAACCAAAAGAAATAATCCTCTTTAGAGAGAGAATAAATTGTTAGATTTCGTTATTCTTTCACATAAAAGAGGATACAAAGGTGATTACAATGGAAGATTGGGTAACAATCAAAAATCTAAAAGCAAAAAATAAAAAATATCAGGTCGGCTTGAGTGACGGCTTTCCTGTCTTGTCAATATTTCGTTTTCTATCCTTTCACAATGGTTTAAATTTCAATTTTATGTCTGTCGTTTTTGTTTTCTACACTTGGCGGTAACGGTTACGTATATGAAACGTTTGGCATTTCGAAGCACTTT
>DYQJ01000106.1 GCA_020719345.1 Draconibacterium orientale
AAAATCAGTAAATTTGAATTTTGGTCACTATTTTTATACGCTACCAAATAATTAAGACTAATAAATTATTAATTACTAAAATTCTTATACATGAATTAAAAAAAAATTAAATGAGAAAATTTCAATGCTAAAGTAGTGTTTTGTTTTGTTACACTAATGTTATTAATTGTAACGATAACTTATTGTAAAAAAGAATAATAAAAATTTTTTTTTATTTAAAAATTTTTATTATGTTTACAACTAAAATACAAATAAAATATATGGAAACCATAGCAAAAAATAATTTTTACGAAATTCATTACAACTCAAAAAAAAATAGAGTTTATTACAAAATCAAAGGGTTCTGGTCTTGCGATGCAGTAACTAATTATAAATCAGATATTATTTCGGTATCTAATTTTGTGAGACCAAATTTTACAATGATAGTGGACACAACCCAAATGGAAGTGCATCCGGTAGAAATAGAAGAACTAAGGATATGGGCGCAAGGTCAAGCATTAGAATATGGTATGCTTATGGCGGCACAAATTCTATCCACAGATTTTATCTCGGGACTACAATTCGATAACATGACCGAGCAAAGTAAATTTATGAAAGGAAAGTTCACTAACATAGAACAAGCAGAAGAATGGTTAGATAAATACGAACAAGAACATAAAAAATAGATTGACAAAATGAATACGATAGAATTTTATACTGATTTGATAGAAACCGAGATTTCTAATATTTATATGCCCGAGCTACCGTCCAATTTATATGAACCTATCAGATATATATTGGCTCTCGGTGGCAAACGTTTGAGACCGGTTTTAACACTGCTCGCCTCTGAAATGTTTGAAGGAGAATTAAAATCGGCACTCGCACCCGCTATAGCCATAGAGATTTTTCACAATTTTACACTCGTACATGACGACATACTCGACAGAGCAGAAACCAGACGTGGTAAACTTACCGTCCATAAAAAGTGGAACGAAAATATAGCCATACTCGCAGGAGATACGATGCAATACCTCGCATATAATTATTTTTGTGAGATAGAAGATAAATATTTGAAACAATGTTTGTTGTTATTCAATAAAACTGCCATACAAATTTGTGAGGGTCAACAATTAGACATGGACTTTGAAACAAATTCGCAGGTAACAACGGAAGACTATTTGACTATGATAAAATTAAAAACTGCCGTCTTAATTGCTTTTTCCCTTAAAATAGGCGCTATAATTTCCGGAGCATCAGCCGATGACAGCGAAGCAATATACAATTTTGGATTATCAATAGGAGAAGCTTTTCAACTTCAAGATGACCTGCTGGACTGCTACGGCGACTTCACCAAGTTTGGGAAAAAAATAGGAAATGATATTCTGGCAAACAAAAAAACTTACTTGCTCATCACTGCACTAAATTTGTCAGAACCGCAACAACATAAAAAAATATCTTATCTTATTACTAATGAAATAGATGAAGCCGAAAAAATAAACAGAATGCTAACTATATATGATAGTTTGAACATAAAACAACTCACTGAGGCAAAAATATCTGAATGTTATGAGAAGGCAAATTATTTTCTTGCACAGATAAATTTACCGCAAACGCGAAAGAAAAATTTAGAAAATTTTGTGCAAAAATTATTAGCAAGAAATTTTTAAAAAAAAAGCCAAAAAAGTTTTTCTAAAATTTAAAAAATATTATTTTTGTCTTTAATAGAAAATTATATTACAAATAAATAAATAAGATGTCAAATATAGTAGGAGAAATTGTACAGATAATAGGTCCCGTAATTGACGTGAGCTTTGAAAAGTCTGGTAGTGAGTTGCCGCAAATACATGATGCCATGAATATCACGCGTGATAACGGTGAAATTCTTGTGATAGAATGTCAGCAACATATAGGCGAGAATACTATTCGTACAATCGCAATGGACGCAACCGACGGACTTCGTAGAGGAATGCGAGTAGTTTCAACAGGAAAACCTATTACTATGCCTGTGGGCGAACAAATACGCGGGCGTCTGATGAACGTAGTCGGCGACGCAATAGACGGAATAGGCGTGCTTGATAAAACAGGCGGTTATCCTATTCATACAGAGACCCCGAAGTTTGAAGATTTGTCTACCGAAACGGAAGTTTTATATACTGGTATCAAAGTAATTGACCTCATCGAGCCATACCCTAAGGGCGGAAAAATTGGACTCTTCGGAGGAGCAGGAGTAGGTAAAACGGTTATTATCATGGAATTGATTAATAATATAGCGAAGGCATACTCTGGTTTGTCGGTGTTCGCAGGAGTAGGTGAACGCACTCGTGAAGGAAATGACCTCCTTAGAGAAATGTTGGAGTCTAAGGTAATGACCTATGGTGACCACTTCTTAGCGAGTATGAAAAAAGGAGGATGGGACTTGTCGCAAGTAGACATGGAAGCAATGAAAACCTCCAAAGTAGCAATGGTCTTCGGACAAATGAACGAGCCACCAGGATCAAGAGCCAGAGTAGCACTATCCGGACTTACTGTAGCCGAGTATTTTAGAGACGGAGAAAACAAGGGTACCGGAAAGGGAAATGATATATTATTCTTTGTGGACAACATTTTTAGATTTACACAAGCCGGCTCAGAAGTATCCGCGCTGTTAGGACGTATGCCATCTGCCGTAGGATATCAACCGACACTCTCCACCGAAATGGGACTGATGCAAGAGAGAATCACCTCTACAAAGCATGGCTCTATCACCTCTGTTCAAGCCATTTATGTGCCTGCCGATGACCTCACTGACCCTGCACCTGCGACTACTTTTGCGCACTTAGACGCCACAACGGTACTTAGTCGTAAAATTGCTGCCTTAGGTATATATCCGGCAGTAGACCCGTTAGACTCAATCTCAAGAATTCTAACCGAAGATATTGTTGGAGCAGACCACTATAATTGCGCACAACGAGTAAAAGAGATTTTACAAAGATATAACGAACTGCAAGACATTATAGCAATCTTAGGAATGGAAGAACTTAGCGAAGACGATAAACTCGTGGTACATAGAGCAAGACGTGTACAACGTTTCCTTTCGCAACCATTTCACGTTGCCGAGCAGTTTACAAATATTAAAGGATCACTCGTCTCTATAGAAGATACTATAAAAGGGTTTAATATGATTTTAGATGGAAAAGTAGATAAATATCCGGAGGCAGCCTTTATGCTTGTTGGAACAATAGAAGAAGCGATAGAGAAAGGTGAGAAATTACTAAAAGAAGCTAAAAAATAAAAATATGCAATTAGAAATTATTTCGCCAGGCAAGAAAATATATACCGGGGAAAATATATATCTGATACAAGTACCCGGAACGAAGGGATGCTTTGAGATAATGAAGAATCACGAGTCAATTATTTCTACTCTGGAAAAAGGTAAAGTAAGAATAGTTAATTCGCAAGGAGAAGAAAATGCTTTTGATATACAGTCAGGAATATTAGAATGTTCAAAAAATAAGATCATAATTTTAACTAATTAAATATTATACTCTGGTTATAATTTGAACTTCTATTCTTATAAAACTTGCCAAAGTTTACAGCTTTGGCAAGTTATCGTTTATAATTTCGCAAAGAATTCCACAAAAATTATTGAAGAACCTTGAATATTAAATAATAAAAATAATGCATAATTTAATAAATTTATCAGAACTTGCTACCAGAGAAAGTGCAGTAGTAGAATGGAAAGAAAATGTAGCGAGAATTTCTGATGTAATTGAAACAATTGTTGCTTTTGCAAATGATTTTTTAAATTTAGGTGGCGGCTATATTGTTTGTGGAGCTAAGGAAGTAAAAGATATACATGGATTTCAAGCCGTTGAATATATTGGTTTAACTGCTTGTAGATTAAAAGAAATAAAAGAAACAGTTATAAATAATTGTACAAATTCAACAAGAGTAAACCCTCCCATAAATCCGCATGTAGTTGAATTAGAAGTACCCGAAGATTCAAGCCGACGAATATTAATTTTTATTATTGATTCTACACCTTATGCTCACTCGTATAAAAATGATAAGAGCGATATTCCAAGATATTTTATAAAAACCGATTATAATACAAAAGAGGCAACTAATGGTTTAATGAGAGAACTTTTACGTAAAAAAGGACAGTTAGAACCATGGGATAAAAGAATAAATCAAAAGGCAACCACAACAGATATAGACGAACTGATACTTCGCCAATATTTGCAAAACATGAAATTATGGTCAAATAATAAAGCTATTACGGATTATCTTTCGGAGAAGGAAAAAATAGAAGAATTTATACCTCCATTATTAGGTAGATTAGGTATAGACAAACCGGTATATCCCAAAAATTTTACATTAATGGTTTTTGGTAAAAGCCCTATTGATTTTTGTGTAGGTGCTTATTCAATTTTTACTATTTTTGAAGGAATTGATAAAGGGAAACAACAAGCTGAAACACAATGGATAACAGGTACTGTTGTTGATCAAGCCAACAAATTAATAGAATTATTAAATATTGAATCAACTACGGCAATAGATAAAAGTTATGAAAATGCTAATCAATCAAAATATCCCAAAATAGCACTGAAAGAAGCTGTTGTAAATGCTATTGTTCATAGAGATTATGAAATAGATCAACCTACAAGGGTTGAAGTATATGCTGATAGAATAGAAATATATTCACCAGGTGGTCTTCCGATGAATTTAGATAAAACAAAGTTCATTGAAGGCAAAGCAAAAGCTTCATGGAGAAATCAAGCATTTGGACGAATTTTTCATAAATTGAACTTAGCGCAGCATCAAGGTTCGGGAATAGAAAAAATAATAACTTCTATGAAAGAAGAAGGATGTCCAAATCCCATTTTCCAACTTGATGTTGATAGTATAACTTGTATTTTGCCGGCACATCCAAGACATCAAGTAATGAGACAAATATCTGAAGCAGAAAGTAATATTGTAATTCAGAATTATACCTCCGCATATAAAAAACTTATATCTGTTTTAGAAACAGATATATATAATTATAGAGCATTAGAATTATTCTGTGAAGTAAACAATCTTTTAGATACTCCCAAAAATGTCTATAATTTAATTATATCTAAAAAAATTGATTTTACTCAAATACGTTCAAATACTCTAGTAATAATTTCTGAATCTTTAAGCTTAATTAGAAATGAAAAAAGTGCGGAAAATTTATCGCGTCAATTATTAGAAATAGCTTTAAAAGGAAAATTAGAAGAAAAACAATTATTTAAAGTTGCTTACACACTTAAAAAATTAGGTGATGATAAATCTGTGGTTGATTTTGTAAATAATACTATTCGCCAATATCCTAATTTACAGAACAACCCGTATATACTTGACCAAAAAGGCAGAGCTTTAATTGATTTAGCTAAAAGGTGTGAAACTACTTATAATGAACAGCAAAATTATAGAATTAAAAATAAAGCGAAAGATGATTTTGAAGGTTACATAGATGAAGCTCAAAAGGTCTTAAGTTTAGCATACGAAAGTTCAGAAAATATTGTGGATAAAGATTATATCCAAAAAGCATTATGGTATATTAAAAATGAAATGATGCCATTTATCACCGGAAAGAATAAAGTAACAACAAACAATCGTACTCTTTTTATTAAATATATACCTATTATTTGTACTAAATTTGATTTAGAAAATTTATATTCAAAATATGGCGAAATAGAAAAAATTACACTTAATCAAAAAGATGGATATGATAATAAAATAGCTTATATAGTTTTTAAAAATAAAAATGATGCCGAAAAAGCATATTTAGATAGATATAATATTAAATTTAATGAAACTCGTGTTCACACAAATAGATATAATTCAAAATGACAAACCGACAAATTTTTCTATCGCATCTCGCACAAACTTCGCAAGCACCACTGATGTTAGAGATTGTAAGAGCAAAGGGAATTTATCTCTGGGATATAAATCAAAAAAGATATATGGATTTGATAGCCGGCATCTCGGTCAGCAATATAGGACATTGTAATGACAAAGTTGTCGCCGCTATAAAGCAACAATTAGATGCTTATATGCATCTGATGGTTTACGGCGAAATAATACAAAATCCACAAGTTCAATTTGCCAAACTTTTGACCGAGCAATTAACCAATAATTTAGACTCAGTATATCTCACTAACTCAGGCAGTGAGGCAAATGAAGGCGCGTTGAAACTCGCAAAACGATTCACCGGCAGAAGTGAAATCGTAGCATGTCATAATGCGTATCATGGAAGCACGCATGGAGCACTTAGCGTCATGGGAAATGATTTTTTTAAGAATAATTTTATGCCGCTTCTCCCACAAATAAAGTTTATAAAATTCAATGATGTTACTGATTTGCAACACATAACAGAGAAAACAGCGTGTGTTATTATAGAACCGATACAAGCGGAAGCCGGAGTAATTTGTCCAAAAGACGATTATTTGAAGCTTTTGCGAAACCGCTGTGACCAAACAAATACGTTATTAATTTTTGATGAAGTTCAAACCGGATTCGGAAGGACGGGACAGCTGTTTGCTTTTCAAAAATATAACGTAGTCCCCGATATTTTAACCATCGCAAAAGCAATGGGCGGAGGAATGCCGATAGGTGCTTTTGTCTCTTCTAAACTAATAATGAACTCTTTAACACATAATCCTTATTTAGGACACATCACTACTTTTGGAGGACATCCTGTTTGTGCAGCTGCCGCACTTGCCAATCTGGAGGTCTTGCTAAATGATAATATCATTTCTGAAGTAGAAAATAAAGCCTCGCTTTTTAAAAATAATATCATCAGCGACAAAATTAAGAGCATCTCCTCGTCTGGACTTTTAATGTCAGTAGAATTGGAATCGGAAGAATTAGTGAAAAATTTTATAGCCGCGGGCTTGGAATTAGGTTTTCTTTCGGATTGGTTTCTGTTTGAAGCAAAGAAATTTAGACTTGCCCCGCCGCTTACAATCACAAATCAAGAAATCATGGAAGCATGTAACCTTATTAATCAAGCACTTGAAAATCTTGGTAGTGTAAATTTTTAAGTGATAAATTTTTTGAACCATATAAGGAATATAAGGTCATATAAGCATATAAACCTTATATATACTTATTGCCTTATATGGTTTAATTTTTTTTTTAAAAGTCGTAGTAATAATTATTTAAACTTGTTTTAACTCCAAAAAATAAGAAGTTAGTATTTTCAGTGAAAAGTTTATTAACGTAATTTCGTCTTGATAGTGAGACAAATAACTGTAAATAAGTTCGTTGATTGAAAACATAAGCGAAGGTAATATCCTGATGTTTTATTGTTGCTTTGATGTATGCGTCATTGTGCGAAGTTATTGTTTGGTTAGATAAAAATATATTGTTACCTGTATTTATTCCTATTGTGTCGTAGCTTGTCTTGATATAATTTATTTTGTATTCAAGCGAAAAATTAAAAAATTCGTATTTTATAATAGCTATTTTTTCGGAGAAGTCAGCTCCAAGCGGATATGCAAGTTCTTGATTATAATGGGAATAAGATTGAAATGGGTCATCATTGGTATAAGTTTGCGGACATACTCGGTTGTATTCGGCTTGCAAATATATAAACTGATTATTAAAATATCCATGCAATAAATCAAAAAACTTTATTCCCATTTGATAGCCCATCTTTTTGTAGATGTCTCCCTTGAATTTAGGATTATAGTTGTCTATCATAAATTGTCCATAAAATTGGGAGAATTTATATATTTTGTACTTCAAATTTAATCCTAATAAGATATTATTCTCATTATCAAGTCCATATAAAAACAGTCGGTAAATTGGAAGTGATAAGAAGTAAGTTATAGGAATATGTTTAACAAAAGTAGATCTGTCCGATGTTTTCCATATAATTCCCTCAAATAAAGCGAATTGCAATTTGTGAAAAGGCGAATAAGATAGGTAATTGAATGTAGCATGCTTAGTAAAATGATACGTATAATATTTAGATTTAAAGTCTCTAAACTCGGTGAACATTGCGATGTACTGGAATTTATTATATGTAAAATTGAGTTTCAAAAAAGGATATGCAAAAGAATTGTCCGATAGTAAAAGTGACCTGTACCCCTCTCCTACTTTACTTTTTCCGGTACCGAATTGTATATTAATATGTTGTGTCGGCACGAAAGATAAATATCCGGAAGCCATGGCGTAATCTCGTCCTGTTTGATTAAATTGTTTCCATGCTCCTTGTCCGGGTACGACTTTTGAGAGTTCAATTTTTCTATCTATGTAAGGTATAAAAGTCGTTTGATTTTCGTAGAAGTCGGTATAAAATGCGAGTTTTTGTCCGAGTTCTCCATGTATTTCTATTCCGCGGGTATTGTTTACATATTTTTGTGTGCTGTCTTTTAGATGTCCTACATTGTAGTTAATCAGCGGATTTATATATAGTTTGAAATTATGTTCCTCTATTTTTATGAAGTCTTCGGAAAGTAATTTTCTCCAGAACCATTTTATAGGGAATTTATGTATTAATATAGGGGCAATGTTGGAAAAGTAAAATTCGTTCTCAAAATTGTTGTGTTTATATACATAAGATTTAGCAATAGGTTTAAAGCCGGTATGTATAATTTCTCTTGTTTGGTTAATATTCTTATTAACAACAATTTCCGAGCTGAACGATAGCGGGAAGTTATAATGTTGTGAGTGCGCTAAGAAAGGGAACATTAAGATAATAAAAATCAATTTTCTCATAAATAATTATTCTCTCGGTATTTAGAATCAGAATCTTGCATCATGCTAATGTAATTTAGGTACCTAAATTGGGCTATTTTATTATTTTCTACTGCTTCTTTGACAGCACAATTCGGCTCGTGTATGTGCGAGCAGTTGTAAAATTTACAATTACTTAGAAGTTCAAACATTTCAGGAAAATATTTTGGGATTTCGGATTTTTGCATATCTATTATTCCGAATCCTTTTATTCCTGGGGTGTCAATGATATATCCGCCTGTTTTTAGTTCAAACATTTCTGCAAAAGTGGTAGTGTGCTTACCTGTCAGATATGCTTCCGATATTTCCGATATTTTCAAATTCAAAGAGTCATCTATTGCATTTATAAGAGACGATTTTCCTACTCCAGAATTTCCGGTGATGACAGTCTTCTTATCTTTCAAAAGTTCAACAACTTTATCAATGTTAGTATTTTTTTTGACCGATATTTCTAAGCACTGATATCCGATGTCTTGATATATTTTCATTATATATCTCATGTAATCAATCAGTTCTGGCATATAAATGTCCGTTTTATTAAAAATAATTTTAGCAGGGATTTTATAAGCTTCCGCTGTGATGAGAAATCGGTCAATGAATTGTAGTTCTGTTACCGGTGCCGCCATTGTAGCGAGCAGTATTGCTTGGTCAATATTAGCTGCAATAATATGCGATTCTTTAGATAGATTCGTTGCTTTTCGGATAATATAATTCTTTCGCTGGTGAATATTGACAATCGTATTGCTGTTGTTAAGTTGTTCTATATCTACAATATCTCCTACTGCGACCGGATTCGTAGTTCGGATACCTTTAATTCGGAATTTCCCTTTTATCTTGCAGTTAATTATTTCATTGTTATATTTAACAATATAGTTACTGCCGGTAGATTTTAAGACGAGTGCGGTTTTCATGTGCGAAAGTTAATATGCTAAACGTTCCTTAAATTCAAATTCGAAGTTTAACATCTGTGCGTATCTAACCCCTGCATTTTTCATATCAGTGTCTTCCGGGTCGTAGAACCATCTTATTTTTATTGCGTGCTTTTCTGATTGTTCTTTTAAAAGCGATAAAATCTTAGCAATTTGTTTGGATGACGAGGTGTTGAAATAGTCAAGCCGAAATTCTACGACAGTCATATTATTAGGGGCTTTAAAATAATTAGCAAACCATTCTAATATAGGTGCATAGAACTTGAGTGCATTTTCGGGCCACGAAGTTGCAACAATTTGAAATACATTTTTACCGGGGTTAAGTATTACTGCCGGTGTCTCTTCTGTTTTTTTTAAAATAAACTTTTCCATCTATTTACGTTCCATTACTATTTTTAACAAGAAAAAGGAATATTTTTCATCATCTAAAATAAAATCATATTGAATAGGGAATTTACTTTTGATTCTCATTTCAATAAATCCGAGTCCGCCTTTGGTGTCGGCTGTAAAGTCAAATAATTTTTTATTGTATAATTCTTCCAGTTCGGTTTGATTGAGGGTATTAACAAGTTTAAGTCGTTCTTCTACTTCAGGAATATTCGTATTGTCTATGTAGTTTATGGTATTTAAGTGTATCTGATTTCCTATGGCACTGATATAAAATACCGCTTGACTGCCATCAATATTTTCTTTTTTTATTACTCCATGGTGGATAATATTTTGCAGTAGCTCTACCATGTTGCTGATAATCTTCTTTTTGAAAGCGAGTTCACCTCTAACTTGCGAGTCTAATATTTGTATTAAACTAAGTAAGCTGTTCTGGTCGAGAACGCTGCTGTAAACGAGCAGTATATTTTCTTTGTTCACAAATTTGTGGACGTCGAGTATATAATTAAAAGTAGAGATGTAATTTTTATTTTCGTCAGATGGCATTGTAGCTCCTTCGTCTTTTGCAGTGCTGATAAAAGAGTGGAGATAAAAGAATGCGAGCTCTTTATTTACGTCTCTGAAGTCGTAGTGCAATTTGTTTCCCGATTTTCGCGCCATCTCTATTAGTCCGAGTCCTGCTCCTCCTTTGGTAGAAATTTTGCCGTCACTAAGAATTTCTCGGTAGAATTGCGTCAGCTCGTCTTGGTCTAAGCTGTTTACTTTCAACAATTTTCCTTCCAAGTCGGGTACTTTGGTTTTTTCTATTATATTACCGGTGGTTACGTAGTACCAGTGTCCACGTTTTTGAATCCCAAAGATAGCCGTTGCTTCAGGTGCGTCTTCAGGAGCTTCTTGGTGTCGCGTGATATTCTGTATGCTTTCTACCATGATATGAAATACCCGCTTTTTTACCTTTGAGGGCATACCGTATCTGTCAATATTTTTTTCTGCCAGCGACAGTATTTGATGCGATATGTTCTGGGAGAATTCTCCTTTGTAGACGTAACTCAAATCCCCTTTCCTTGTGTCTTTCATAAGATCGAGGATGAACTGAATGCTATTTCTTCTTTGCTCTTCCATTATATATATTTATAAACGTACTTTAACACTTACTAATATAGTGCATTTTTAAAAATCTAAAATTAGTAATAATTAAAAAATATGCAAAAGTTTTTTAATTTTATTTTTTAAAATTTGCATATTTTTTATTTAGATAAAGAATAATTAAATAGTTCCGTCTGTTATTGCCTTACTTTGAGAGAGTTTAGCTTTTAATGCATCCAAAGATGGACTGCTCCCAGTATTTAAGACGCTGTCAATCTCAGTGTCTAATCCTTTGTTGCCATCCACTATTTCTACGTAAGATTGTGAAAGCGCTTCTTGTTGTTCCACTCGTTCTTTCATTTTTTCGAGCATAGCCATTGTTCCATTGGAATCAACATTTGCGAGTTGTTTGTTTACGTGAACTGTTGCTTCGGAGACCTTAGCGCGAGCTTTCAACATTTTTGCTTCGTTCTCCCATTTAGAAATGTTATTTTTTATTAGTTTAACATTGCTTTCTAATTTAGAAACATTAGCATCAAACTGTTGAGAGTTTTTTAAGTTGAGATTATAATTAGCCATTTCTTCTTCTTTCTTTTGCAGAGCAGCGGTTGCAAGACGGTCGGCTTCTTCTACTGATATTTCTCCTGTTTCAGCTTTTTGTATTAACAAAATAGCCTTATTCTCCCACTCTTGTGCTTTTGCTTTAGAGGCGTTGATCTCACTTCGTGAACGTATGGCTAGCGCCTTGACTTCTGCCAGCGCCCTGATGCTGTTATCCAAATCCACCTTCAATTCGCGAACACCTTGATCGGTCATCTTGATAGGATCTTCTAATTTATCAATAGCCGCATTGGATTCGGCATTAAATATTCTTCCAAGTCTTTTTAATATACCCATATCTTAAAGTTTTATTTTTTTACAAACATACAAATATATAAAAACTATGCCAAAAAAAAACTATCTTTTTTTTGTTTTTTTTTTATTACTCGGAAAAAATTTGGTAGCGTATAAAAATAGTGACCAAAATTCAAATTTACTGATTTTT
>DYQJ01000344.1 GCA_020719345.1 Draconibacterium orientale
GCTGGGGGGCAATACAATAGAATATAACATTTACTAGAACTTGGGCAGCCCTGCCCTTTCAGTAGGGTGCGGGGTCGTTACAATTAAGTATAGCTTTTGCTAGAACTTGGGCAGCCCTAATTCAGCAATGGAAAAAAATAACGCCTAAAAGTTTATTTCGAGAGCAAGCTCGTAAATGTTCTTGTCGGTGGTTTCTGTTTTTGTTTGGTCGAAGTCAAGTACCAGTTTGTTTTTCAAGAATTTATAAGCAACACCACCTAATAGTGCTTCTTCTTTGAGGTCGGTGGCTTGGTGCGAAACAAATTGGTCGTAGCGAGCAAAGAGCGAAAGCTTTGTTTTGGGAATATTGAACTCTCCAAAGAGCGAAAATCCATCGTTCTCGTAAGCAAGCCCATTGATGTCGGAATACGCATTTTCGCTATCGCCCACACCTTTATAATATTGTGCCGTAAAGGTATGCAGTTTACTTTCGGACGACAAGAAAAAGGTATTAATAGTAAAATCGGTTTTACTATCGGGAGTATTGTTTTTGCCATACGCAAAGGCATAAGTAAGTTGCAAGCCCGGCATAGCAGTCGATAATGGGCGCAAAGTTAAACGTCCTTCGAGGGTTTTGTTTGAGTTCAACTCAATGGCATGGTATCCGGGTCCATTGAAAATACCTATGCCGAAGCTTCCATATTTGCCAGGGTATTTGTTGTTTACGTTGTTCTGATAGTTTTCATCGAGCTTTCCCCCAAGAATACCTTCGTACAAAATACCAAAATCGGCAGACCCAATAATATCGTATCGTTCGCCAAACATTTTGCCTTGCACTCTGTATCGATTGATGCTTTGTTCAAAATCTATCCAAGGTCGCTGTGTCAAACCAAAAACAAAATAGGTGTTTTTAAGTACCTCTATTGGGGTAAGTTGCATTTTCATGAATAAATATTTCATACGTATTTCCACATTTCCGGCATCAGTGCCTTCATCGTCGAGTGTAATGTCTTGAGTGTAACGAACCGAAAAAATATCGTTTAGTTTTGTTTGGAGCGTAAAATACCCTCTTTTTAAATTAAAAACACCTAAATCTTTGGGTTCGTTGTAGGTATATGCCAAATACCAGTTGCCCGAGATGGTTGTATTCTGAATTAAGCTTGTAGGCTTTATTTCCGTTTCTTGCGCTATTGCTTGTGTACAAAGAGCTAACGCAATGAGCATTAACATTGTTTTTTTCATTTGTGTTGTCCCATATTATTGATTAAAAAAATTGCGCAAAAGTAAAATTTTAAAATCAAAAAAAAAGCTTGTACAATGTTTTGAATTTTGGACAAATTCTTATTTGTGTTATTCATGATACAATTGCAAACAAATCATTTATAGTTCGTTTACCAAGTAAAGTATATTCTAAAAAACAATTTTAAGCGAATAGATTAACTATGCAGCTAACAATTTAATTCACTTTTGCTTTGAAAAAACAAAAAGATTAAGTATTTTTGTATAAAAAAATAGACTAAAAAATGTACGCATCTGTTTCTTTGAATACCAAATATTTAAACGCTAAATTGCTAATAGCGACTTTGTGTATTGGTATAGCACTATTATCTATATTTGTATCTAAAATATTATTAACTACGCATTTATCCAATGAATTATTAAAAGTTGAATTAAATGATTTAGGTATTTTAGCCGAAGAAATATACAGTACAGGAGAAATAACTGAGACTGTAAAAAATCTACCTCTCGATGCTGCGTTAATTGAAAAAAATGAGTCAAGAAATAACAAGAAAATTAGCTAAATCAATAGATTATCCAGATTGTGAAGTCTATTTTTTAGAAGCTGCACAGTCGGGTTTGTACCCAATATTGGGATATGGTGATGTAATAACGGGCTATGTCGAATTAAAAATTGGAGATATTTGGAAAGTAGGAATCACAGGCAACGGTGAAAAAGGTAGATATTCAGGTAATACTTTCTATAAAAACAAAGAAGGTAGTTTTTCAATCACCAACAAACAATTAATATATAGAGTTATCTACAAAGGAACGTATAAGCAAATGATTGTTACAGAAAAATTGCTGATATATACGTATTCATTGTGGTCTGGACATTCGGATTTATTAAAGCCTCCGGGCTGTAAAATATTTAGATAAGATATGATAACAGTTGAAGAAGCCGAAGTAAGATATGGAAAAGGCGAGTTTGTACTTGGTATGACTCCTAGCCCAGCTTTTTTATTCACAGCTCGCACAGATATGGGTGTGGGCGATAAGGTTTATGTAGTAAAAGAATTAGAAGGAATAGTAAATAGCAACCTACAATTAGCCCACTATTCTAGCCTAATCAAAAGCCTTGTAATTACCTTTATTATTTTGCCTTCACACAGCGGCAAGGGTATAGAATGGAAAGATAAAAAGCGATTTAGTCGCAAACAAAATGAATTGCAATTAGAATTTAATACCAATATTTATCCAATATTTTGTAGTTCAAATAAAAAAGAAGCATTAAAACTAGTTGCAGAACAATTAGTTCTAGCTTCGCAAAAATACCTATCGCAAA
>DYQJ01000107.1 GCA_020719345.1 Draconibacterium orientale
GTGGAGGTTACCTATTTTCTACAAAGATTACGCAACTACGTTGCTAAATAGTTACTATATTTTTAACATTACTTGTTTAGGACTACCTCATTTTTTAATATAATTCAAAAAATGTATAAAAATTAATGCAACATATTTTTGAAATAATATCTTGATAATGATTGGAGATTGAAATAAGTACTATTATACTATAATTTCTACTTTTGTATTTATTTTTATAATAATGTTCATAAATAATAAAAAATATCTAATACCATAAATCTTAATAAAATGAATTTAAAAAATTTCTTTATTGTTGTATTATTCTTGTGTGCTTCTTTGTTTACGTATGCACAAAAAAGTAACGGTTTTGAATTAATATCTTCAAAATCAGACGAAATCATAGTCAAATTTCAGATGATAAATTTTGATTTAGTTAGCGTTGAAACCTCCGAAGGCAAAGCTTATAACATAGCTGCCGACAATTCGGTTTACTCGCTTCTCAAAGATGCTCCACAATTACCTAAGTTTACTACCTCCTTTGTTATCCCGAACAAAGAAAAGATGAAAGCAGAAATAATAGATGCTAAATTTTATGATAACAATGAACAACTTTTGATAGCCCCCTCAAAAGGAAATATAACTCGTGATATAGACCCTGCTACAATACCTTATGTTTTTGGTAAGATATATAAAATCAACGAGTTCTATCCTAAAAATATCGCCCAATTAGATAAAGAATTTATCATTCGTGATTTTCGTGGACAAACTCTTGCATTGACTCCATTTCAATACAATCCCGTTTCAAAGACACTAAGAGTTTATACTGAAATAACTGTTAAAATTACTACGACTAATCAACTTGGAGAAAATATTTTAACCGGCACAAGTAAACAAATCAATAGTGAATTTAGTCAAATATATTCGGACTTCTTTATTAATTATAGTGCCGCTAAATACCAAGTACTAAGCGACGAAGGAGAAATGCTTATTATTTGTCATGACCCTTGGGTAGAAGCGATGCAAGAATTTGTTACTTGGAAAAATCAAAAAGGTATCAAAACCACTATCATACCTAAGTCGCAAGCAGGTGCTAATGCTGCAGCAATAAAAGAGTATGTTAAAAATTATTATCAAACCAGCGGTTTAACTTTTCTCTTACTCGTAGGTGATGCGCAATACGTACCCGTAAATACCGGAAGCGGACTCGGCGGCGACTCGGATAACGCATACGCATACATAGATGGAAATGACCACTATCAAGAATTTTTCGTGGGACGATTTTCGGCAGAAAGTCTTCAAGACGTAGAAACACAAATTCGCCGAACAGTAGATTACGAAAAAGCTATCGGAATAGTTGACGGTTGGCTAAACAATTCAATAGGTATTGGCTCTGAAGAAGGACCCGGAGACGACAACGAGTATGATTATGCACACATGCAAAAAATTCAAAATAAGCTAAAAAATTATACTTATCTCTCCGCCGCTGAACTATATGACGGCTCACAAGGAGGAACTGACGAATCTGGAGATGCCACTGCCGCACAACTAACTACCGCAATAAATAACGGTGCAAGTATAATCAATTACATAGGACATGGAAGCTCTGATTCTTTTGTCACTACCGGTTTTGATATGTCAGATATAAACAACTTAGATAATGCCAATAAATTACCGTTTATATGGTCAGTTGCATGCGTCAACGGCGAATTTGTGGGACAAACTTGTTTTGCAGAAACATGGTTGCGAGCTAAAAATGCAGAAAACAAACCGACAGGAGCGCTTGCGGTTATCATGTCTACAATTAATCAAAGCTGGAATCCGCCTATGGAAGGACAAGACGAGATGGTGGAAATATTAGTGGAAGGTTATCAAAATAATATCAAACGCAGCTTCGGCGGACTCGCTATAAACGGCTGTTTCAAAATGAACGAAACCTATGGAACTGATGGAAACAATATGACAGATACATGGACTATATTTGGTGACCCTTCGGTTATCGTCAGAACAGATAACGCTGTAGAAATGACCATAGTACATGCAGACGTAATTATAATAGGCGCCGAAACTTTTGATATTAATTGTAACACAGAAGGAGCAATTGCTTGTCTCTCCAAAGATGGACAAATTATTACTACCGCAAAAGTTACTAATTTACAAGCAAAACTCTCTTTAGAAAATATATTGCCAGGCGAAACATTAGACCTCGTAATAACTGCTTATAACACAATACCTTATATCATACAAATTATGACTGTCGCACCAGAAGGAGCATATATTGTAGCAAGCGAGTCTATTATTGCAGACATTAACGGAAATAACAATGCACAAGCCGAATACGGAGAAACTTTTAATTTAAACATCTCTTTGAAAAATGTTGGAGTAGAAAATTCTTCAGCTAATATCATTGCAAATATATCTTCAGAAAGTCTTTATATTAAAAATATCACTAACAATACTTTTGATTATCAAATAATTAATAAAGATGAGATAAAAATTAGTGAAAGTGCGTTTACCGTAGAACTAAATAAAAATATCCCGGATAATACTATTATTGAATTTGTTGTAAATATTACTGACGGAACAAATGAGTGGACTTCAAAAGTTAATGTTAAAGTTAATGCCCCGAAACTCGTAGCAATTTATGATGGAATGCTTGATATTTCTAATGAAATTAGTTTTACTTCCTCTGCTGTAACTTCGGTCAATTACAATGAAGATTACAATTATTTTATAGAAGTATTAGAATCCGTTGGAAATAATAACGGCAGACTTGACGCCGGCGAAAGTGTTATTATCAAATTGAAAATCGCTAATCAAGGACATGCAGACCTTACAGAAGCTGTTTGCTTACTAAGCTCTCAAAGTGAATATATTACTATAAACACCCAACAAGTAAATATTTTACAAATGACAGTCAATCAAGAAATTACAAACGGATTTAATATCTCGGTAAACGAAAACACTCCGATAGGAACAATCGTAGATTTAAAATTTGAAATACTTTTCTCGGAGATGACGCAACAAGAAAACATTATACTTAGTGTAGGTTTACAAACCGAAGATTTTGAAATCGGTGACTTGACTAATTATAATTGGCTAACAACCACTCCAAAGTGGACAATTAGCAGTGCCAACGCACAAGAAGGTACTTATTGTGTAAAATCCGGAGGAAGTCAAACTGATAATGCAAAAAGCAATTTATCATTAGATTTGAATGTGATGGCAGACAGCAAATTGAGTTTTTATTTTAAAGTATCTTCCGAAGAGGACTGGGACTTTTTGAGATTATATATTGATAATCAAGAAAAACAAGCATGGTCAGGAGAAATAGATTGGACATTATTTGAAATAGATGTACCTGCCGGAGAACATTCTATTAAATGGAGCTACGAAAAAGATGAAACGTACTATGTCGGTGACGACTGCGCATGGTTAGATAATATTATTTTGCCGGTTCACAGCCAAACAACAAAAAAATCAGCTATAACATTTGAAACTAATACTCTACCACAATGGCTCAGCTTAACAGATAACAATGACGGAACAGCTACTCTATCAGGAAAAGCACCGGCAGCTTACGAAAAGAACGACATAGAAATAACAGCAAAAAAAGATGATAAATCAATATCTCAAAAATTTATCTTAGAAGTAGGAACATATACTTCTATTTCCGAAATTTTTACTGCTAAATTATATCCAAATCCTGCCGCTGACTGCATTTATTTGGAGAGTGAAGAAACGATTAATTATACTATCACCGACTTGACTGGCAGAATATTACTATCAAACACAACAACACAACAAATAAATAAGATAGATATATCTAACCTTAGCAGTGGAAGTTATATTTTTACGACTATTACTACTTCTAATCGTAAAGAAAATAAAATCATTGTAATTAGATAATAATATCTTATTCCCCTTAACCCATATTTACATTTGTAGATATGGGATTTTTTTACAAAAAATATTCAATCCGCTATAATTTTATGCCTATTATCAAGATGTCATCAATTTGTTTTATTTGTCCTTTCCAATTAATAAATTCTTCTTCCAGCATGAGTTTCTGTGTCGGCATGTCCTTTTCTTGTATAGAGAATAAAAAATCTTTGAGTCTTGCGTTCTTATATTTTCGTCCGTCTTCGCTGATTTGGTCTGCATATCCGTCCGAGAATATATAAATGTTCTCACCTGTCAGAAATCGTATATATTGATTTTGGAAAATCTTACTTTTATAAGGTAATGTTCCTCCTACAGGATTTTTGTTTCCTTTGTACTCAATAAACTCATCTTCTCGGAATAGGTATAATGGGCGATATGCTGATGCAAATTGTAAAATTTTTTCAGAATAGTTAATATTGCAGATGGCGATATCCATTCCATCTTTAGAATTATTATCTTCTTCTTGTTTCAAAGTTTCTACTACTCCGGCATTTAACATGTATAAAATTTGTGCAGGTTCAGTGATATTCATAACATTAACAATATTATTTAACAACATTGTTCCCACAAACGACATAAATGCACCGGGGATTCCATGTCCGGTGCAGTCCACACAAGCGATGATTATCTCGTTATTTTTTTTGGCAAACCAATAGAAATCTCCACTAACTACGTCTTTGATACGATAATATATAAAAAAATCGGTTAGCACCGCTGCAATAGTATTTATATTAGGCAAAATAGCACTTTGAATTTTTTGTGCATAATTAACACTTGCGCTAATATTTTTATGTGCGAGCTCTATCAATTTAACCTTTTCTTGTAGTTCGTCTTCTATTAAAGTATTATGCTCATTAACATTTTGAAAGAGAATATACAAATCCTCGTATTCGCTTTTAAGATTTTGATACTCTGTCAGTAACTGCTCGTAGCTCAGGATATTTTCAGTGTGCATTGAATAAAGAATAATAATTAATCATTAAAAAACTTCAATTACTACCTCGTTCCAAAGTTTGTGAAAATTCCCTAACGATTTTTCTTGCCAGGAAATATTTTTTGCGCCGAAGACTTTAATTGTTGGTTTGCCTATTTTTTTGGTATTCAAAATGAACATACTAATAGTAGTTATCCCGGAGCTGTTAAGAAAAGTCAGTTCTTTCATATCTATTGTCAGCTGCTCCGTTAATTTAGCAATGTTTGTCAGATATTCTTGTACTTTTGCATATTCGGTAAGATTAGCGAGTCGCATACTTCCTTTGATTTTAATCAATGTGGCTTCAGGAAAATATTCCAAAGTTGTTTCGCCGGCTATTAGCAATTGCATATTATATTTCCTCCATTAGATAAAATATTTGTATTATCACCTCGTAAATATCTTCCGTTTTGAGCGAGAACTTAGCCCCTATCTGTATATTATAATCTTTTAAAAGCATCAGCAATCCTATTCCGGATTCGGTAGCGACTTGCGATTTTTCGTACATCTCTTTAAGATAAAGTTCTTCTAAATTAGTATTTATATCAGTGAGTAGTTTTATCCTTTTTATTAAATTTTCTGCATGCAATTTGTTAGAATAATTTTTCATCTGCATAAATAATATGGCATTGAAAAGACTTACCTCTATGTCTATGTCAGAGAATTGCTTTGTGCTGTATTTAGAGGCATTTTCTATTATCTCATTAAATACCGTAGATATAATATTTTCGTGTCGGAAGTCGTTTTTGTCTTTTTTATAGTAGTCGGCAACAAAATTTGCGATGGCACTACATCGTCTCCAGTAAGTTACCAGGTCTATGGGTCGTATGCGTAAATTCAATTTACCTTCTGCGTTCAGTGCTTCCGGAATTATGTCGTAGTCGCCTAAAAATATTTCATTATTTTCCATATCTAATTATTTATAAAAATCATTTTACTCGTTTTAATATAACTGCGGTCATGTCATCTAAGAGGTCACGTCCTCCGATGAATGTATATACATCATGATAAATATTATCAATAATTTCTTCTACATTTTTATTAGCATGTCTCAAAAAAGCATCGCAAAGATTCTTCTTTTCAAATAGTTGTCTCTCTTTATTTTCTGCTTCGGTTATGCCATCGGTGTAGAGTAACATTATATCTCCCAGATTTAACTCAAATTCTTTTTCATGCACATATTCGTTTATGTCAGTGAGAAGTCCTATATATATTCCGAGATCCATAGTAGAAATTTCCTCTACTTTATTAATATTAGCTCTGTAAATCAAGATGGACTCGTGTTGTCCTACTATTTTAACCTTCCCTTTATTATATTCTAATAGTGAGAGTGTCAAATTTCTTTGGTCACTGAGACGATAATGTATATTTTTATACAAGACAGTATTCATTTGTTTTAATACGTCTTTTAAATCGGGCTTAGAATTTTCTATTAATGTTCTAAAAATAGTTTGTGTCATGAGCATAACCACTCCGGATTGTAGCCCGTGGTCGGTGACGTCCCCGATTCCGAGATAAGTAGTTCCATCTTTTTGAGGCAAGACCTCGTAGAAGTCTCCTCCTACTTCGGCAGCAGTATCCATTCGTGCTGCTATCCAGATGTCTTTACAGTTAGTGAGTTCGTCTTTGTGCGGAAGCACCATCGTTTGTATTCTTTTGGCTACTTCCAACTCGGTCCCCATACGCAGATTCTCTTTTTCCAATTCATTTTTCTGCTCGGCGGCGATATTAATATTATTAATAACGCGCGGCACGACCTTCAATATTTGATTTAACAACCCTCCCTCAAAAAAAGCCACCAAAAATGTTAATAATAAGAAAATTATCCATACATTAAAATATAATCCTATCGGGAGCGGAGTCAGTTTTTGGTCAGCACGTTCTTTTTGGAGGGCTATTGTAGTCTGGTCGTTTTGTTGTATAAGCTCCTTATAATTAGTATATTCTGTCTTAGTTAATAAGTGATATTCAAAATCATTCCCGCGATTGCGAATGGCGATGAAAAGACTTGCTATAGAGATGAGCAACCATATCAGCGCAACTCGTTTACCAAGCACTGTGCTGGCAACAAATATCAAAATCAATGACAGCGAAAAGTCTAAAAGCAAGCTCGTAGCAGTATTAGGGTTTGAATGGACAATGGCAATGGCATACAACATGATTATCAGCACCGAAGTCCATGAAGTTACAATATCCCAACGTCTATTTGCTCCGCGTTTTTTGGCGAGAACTCGTGCATTGTAAAACACTGAAAATCCGTTAATTACTATTATTATCGGGAACATTATCATATCTCGTGCCGGGTCAGGTAGAGTTCCGTAAGTTGCTAACTGGGTGAACAAATGAATAATAGCAACAATTAAAAAAGTCGCATTTACAGAAATTAAAATTTTCAATTTCGTATCCTTAGACGGAGTTAAAAGCAGCTGACTCGCTTGCAATAAGACGTCATTATCTTTGATAGTATCTTCCTTCATAAAATAGAATTTTCTTAAGTTTTATTTTTATAAATAATTATATACTTGCTAAAAGTTTGCCATTCTTTAGTTTTTAACTTTTAATTTTTAGTTGTTGGCTTTTTGTTTTTTACTTTCTACCAATATACGTTTGCACTTCTATTGAAATTTCACAATTATTTTTAAAATAATAATGCTCTGCCTTAGTAAAAATTTCGCTGGTTTCTTCTCGCTGTCCAATGAAGGCAAACATCGCCCAAAGTGAGACTCGTCCTAATTTTAAGATGTTACCTTCCATTTTTGGCTCGTCTTCGTATCCTGAGTTATTGACTATTGTAGTAAATTTATTGATAGTTGCGAATTTTTCATTTTTCGCCGCATCTTCTAAAACGTTCATTATCAATCTATTTCCCTCGTAAATATCAGTATGTTTTTTTATCATACGTCTAATGATGGCAGGTCCTTTGAATGTTGCATCATTAACATCTACAACATATAATATTCCGCCTGGCTTTAATATTCTATAAATTTCGCGAAGAGCCAGATGCGGCACCGTCAGATGAATGAATACGAAGCTTGCTAACACCACGTCTGCTGAGTTATCAGCTAATTTTGTGTCGTAGATACTTGCTACTCGCCAAGTCATCTTACGGTAGCTTAGTTTAGCATAAGTTATCATATCTTGATTAAGGTCAATGCCTATAAAGTTAAAATTCTGATATTCTTTAAGTTTAGATATTTGAGCAGTTAATATACCTGTTCCGCAGCCTAAGTCAACCAATGTATTTGCCTCTTGCGGAAGCGATAGATTTTCAAGAAATGATTTCTGCGTAGTGAACACCAGTCGTGCTTGTGCCATGAGTCGCGGTATTTCATCTTTGAAAGATAGCGGTTTCAAATATAAGTTCTCTTTTTTTATCTGCTCATTTATATAGTCTTGACGATTAGTAATTTGCAAATGCTCAGTAAACGAAGGAATATCAATCTCCAAAAAAGCAGACAATATGTCGGTTATTTTTCGTATTTTGACATACGATTCGGCATGTTTTTCTTTCTTATGCACAAGAGAAGCAAGCAAACCCGCAGGAGTTGGTGTTTCATTATAAAATTCGAAGCCGAAACCGGTATAATATAAAATAAGTTTTTTATGAATGCCGAGCAGTCCTATCAAAAAATAGTCGGGATTAATATTTTCATAGACCGCTCTCCAAATAGAAGTAGCCAGAAGTTCCGCTATTCGTGTGCCACGATATTCTGGAAGCTCTACTCGGCGAGTTAGCTGTACGACCATTCTTTGAGGAACAGGTAAACTGTACTTAGCCAGATTAATATCTTCTTTATCTAATATGTAAGCACTTATAGAAGAAATAAGCTTGCCTTTTCTGAAAGCGCCAAGATGCAGCGCCATATCATCGTATTTAGTTTGTAACTCCACTTCTATACCTTGATTTTCAACAAATACGTTGCGGCGCAAATCTATTATTTCTTCTTTATAGTCGGAAAAATACATCCACTTTATTTCAAGTTCATTTTTAAATTCGTTGATCTCCATACTTTTTTATATTTCTTTTTTTTGTAAAAATAAAGATATTTTTAAGAAATAAAAACAATTTTAATTTTTTTTATTTATATTTTTGTTTATTTGCTATAAATTGTCTGTAAGTATTCTCTATGAACAAATAAAAATATTTTAAGCTAAATTAGTTGCAATTATCTTTTTCGCTATTACTTCGGAAAGTTTATAAAACGATTCGTCAGTGAGTCCGGCAATATGAGGACTCAAAATGATATTTGACGCATGTTTTAAGAAATTAAGATGTTTGTTTTCAATATTATAAAGTTCTTCAAAGCTGTGTTTTTCCCATTCTAATACGTCAAGGGCTGCTCCTTTAATTTTTCCGCTTTTTATATTTTGTATCAGGTCGTCAGTTTTTACACATTTGCCTCTCGCGGTATTAACAAAATAAAAATTTTTACGAAATTTGTTTATAAACACATCATTAATCAAATATTCGGTCTCGGCAGTCAGCGGGACATGTAAGCTAAGAATATCTGCATATTCAAAAATGTCGGTAAGTTCCACTTCTTTAACATAATTATTAGCAAAATTTTGTTTATATTTATCATACGCAATAATTTCGCAATCAAAGCTCTGGATTCTACGGGCAAAAGCATGTCCCATATTTCCGTATCCGATGATAGCAACAGTTTTTCCACCGATTTCTGTTCCTCTGTTGTTTTCACGATTCCATATTCCACTTTTAACCTCTTGATTTGCCATATTTATTTTATGTAAAAGATTTAATAGCAAAGCCACCGCATGCTCGCCTACTGCATCACGATTTCCTTCGGGAGAGCTGAGACACAAAATATTGTTTTTTTCTGCATATTCTACATCAATATTTTCTAATCCGGCACCTACGCGTGCTATAAATTTAAGCCCCGCGGCGGAGTTCAAAATTTCACTTGTCAATTTTATCTTACTACGAATAACTATTCCTTGATAATTTCTTAAAATATCAAATATTTCTTCTTTTGTTATAAGCGGTTGATAATCACAAATATATCCTTTTTCGCTTAATTTTTCTATCAAAATTTCATGTATTTTGTCCACTATAAGTACTCTCATTGTTATAAAATAATAAATTAGTAGTTTTATTTGTCGCGAAAGTAAAAATAAAAGTTTATATTTGCAAATAGAAAATAAAAATAAAAACAGTGGAAAGCAATTTTGTAGATTACGTAAAAATATATTGTAAGTCTGGACGCGGCGGAGCCGGCTCAGCACATCTGAGACGTGAGAAATTTATAGAACGCGGCGGACCCGACGGTGGCGATGGCGGAAGGGGAGGACACGTGATAGCGCGAGGCAATTCACAGGTATGGACGTTATTGCATCTAAAATACCGCAAGCATGTTTTTGCGGAAGACGGCAAAAATGGGAGCAGCAATAATTCCACAGGAAAGGAAGGAGAAGATGTTATATTAGAAGTTCCACTTGGAACAATAGTAAAAAATGCCAGCACCGGCGAATTTATCAACGAGATAACAGAAGTAGGACAAGAAGTAATACTCATGCGAGGCGGAAGAGGTGGTCTTGGAAATACAAATTTTAAAACCGCAACTTTTCAGACCCCGCGTTTCGCACAGCCCGGAGAAGACAACAATGAAGACTGGCTCATATTAGAACTCAAACTTCTGGCAGACGTAGGACTCGTAGGATTTCCTAATGCAGGAAAATCAACTTTATTATCGGTAGTATCTGCAGCGAAACCAAAAATAGCAGATTACCCGTTTACTACATTAGTTCCAAATCTGGGAATGGTTAATTGCGGAGAATATCGCAGCTTTGTCATGGCTGATATCCCAGGCATAATAGAAGGAGCCGCAGAAGGAAAAGGACTCGGATTGAGATTCCTTAGACACATAGAACGCAACTCGTTACTATTGTTTACGATACCGGCAGACTCAGCAGATATTTTTAATGAATACAAAATATTACTTAACGAATTATCTAAATATAATCCCGAACTGTTAGACAAACAACGACTGCTTGCTATTACAAAATCGGACATATTAGACGACGAAATGACTACCGAATTACAAACCAATCTACCGGAGATACCTTATATTTTTATCTCTTCGTTTACAAAACAAAATATAACGGAGCTTAAAATGTTGATATGGAACACCTTAAATAATGAACGACAATGACAGTTATTAACATATTAAACAAATCTAAACACCAATTACCGGAATATTCTACGATGTTCTCCGCAGGCATGGATTTGCGCGCAAATTTGGGCAATGCAGTAGAAATAAGTCCATTACAACGGGTCAGCATTCCTACAGGATTGTTTATAGAACTGCCACAAAATTTTGAAGCACAGGTGAGACCACGAAGTGGACTTGCTATAAAACATGGAATTACAGTCCTCAATGCTCCAGGAACAATAGATGCCGATTACAGAGGAGAAATAGCGGTCATATTAATCAATTTGTCAGAAAAAAATTACACTATAAATGACGGCGACAGAATAGCACAAATGATTATTTCTAAATATGAATCTATTGTCTGGCAATTAGTAGAAAAACTTAATATTACAGACAGAGGAGACGGTGGATTCGGACACACCGGAGTATGAAAAAAATGTAAAAAATTTTAAACCACAGAGGAATGAAAGGAATGAAAGTTTTTCTCTTTCATTTCTCTGATTCATTTGTCTTTACCCAAAAAAGATAAAACGCAAACGGCATTTACTTTATCCGCTTTATGTTCGGTCTTTTTATTCTTTCTCCTCTTTTTATCGGGTTCTTGTTTCACTTTGCTTATTGCCTGTAAAGTAATATAGTAAGTGTCTGTGTTTTTACATCCAAAACTTATAAAATCGTAAACATTTCTATCTGTGGTCATTAATAAAGAGTCGCTACTGTTATATAAATTTATCCTTATATTCTGTTCAGTATCATCTGTGCAAATAGAAAATCCATAACGAGTACCTTTTTTTAAATCAAAGTAAAATTTTTTGATTTCTTCGCCTTGTAATTTTGTATTGAAATCTTTGAGATACATTTCACTTGCCCCCCGCGAAGCGCAACAATAAATTGTTTGTTGTTTACATTGTGCAGATATATAATTGTTTATCAACAGAATAAGAAATATTAGATTAATTGTTTTCATAATTAGTATTAAAAATTTCGTTTGTTATTAAAAATCATATTTTATCTTTTCTTTACAAATATACGAAAAATAATTGATAACGTAAAAAAATGGTGACTTTCTTGTAAAAAGCCCAAAAATAG
>DYQJ01000345.1 GCA_020719345.1 Draconibacterium orientale
TTATATCTCATTTTACATTTTTAACAGTCCAGTTTTTGGGTACCATTATACTTTTGAGTTTTAGGAGTTCGTCTTCTGAAAAGCCAGTAACTGAAGAAATAAATTTAAGATCAATTTTATCCTTGAGCATATTAACAGCTGTTTTCTCTAAAATTGTTTGGACAGGATTTTCTAGAACTTTGCTCATGATGATTTTAATTTCTCAATTTGCTCTTTAGACAAGTCGGTGAATTCTGCATTTTCTTTATCTAGTTTAAGAGTACTACCATCATATTCAAATATAAAGCAAAACAAAGCCACAAGAAATAAGGTAGCATCATATATGCATAGTTGGTATATCCAATTCTTAGCTTAATTAAAATATAGGCATTAATAGTGACAAGTAAAATTAATACCAAGAGTGCTACTCCACTTAAGTGCCAAGTAAAAAATACCGGGCTCCATAACCAGTTTAAAAACATCCCAGTCCAATACCACCTTAGTATAGTTTTCTCCCTTTCCCTGTATAGTTTCCATCCCAAAATAGCTAAGCTAATATATAAAATAGGCCAGATGATTCCAAAATAATAACCTGGTGGAGTAAGAGAGGATTTGATTAATTGACTGTACCATGGATACATTCCGAACTTCGTAACGTATCCAATGGTTATAGATACTAGCTGAAAGGCTACGATCCATGTTATAAGAGAAGAAAAAGCTCGTTTAATCATACTTAGTCCTCTTCAATATATGACATTAATTAGTGATTGAAGTGAGCGGTGACAAAAAACCACATTTAGTAGCCTTAACTGCAATTTGGTTTAATGTATCGATATCTATTTGAGTTTGTGAATTATCTAATAATATATTATTCCTGCAGTCGGAGATATCCTTTTTAATTTCTTGGCTTGCAAGACTCAGCTGTTTTAAGCCAATATTTATTCTATCAGCATGATAAGCTAAGCTTGTTGGGAAATAAAAGAATATAAAAACAATTGGGGGTGCCAATAATAACAGATAATATCCATGTTTTTTTAGAAAATTTTTAATAAAATTAGTCATAATAGTTTTTCTTAAATTATACCAGAAAATAGATCGTTAATGAATTGAATGATTCGTGGTTTCAACCTGTAGCTTTAAACCAAGTGCTGTAAGAAGAGAGCCTATATTATCAAAACTTGGGTTGCCTTTATCAGAAAGCATTCTATAAATATGCTGCCTGTTGATATGAGCATGCTTAGAAAACTCAGTTATACCACCCTTTGCCTGTATCACTTCTTTTAAACTAGCTAAAAATAGTTCCTTATTATGATCTTCAAAATATTGCTCCAACGCTGCATTTATATATTCCTTTACATTCTCCTCGTCTTGGAACTGATCTTTTAAATAATTATCAAGATTTTGCATCTTGCACCTCACTTTTAAATTCTTCCAATAAATTTTTGGCTAACCTTATGTCTTTATCTTGGGTATCCTTATTTCCTGCACACAAAAGAACAATAATCTTGTTGTTATGCTCAACGAAATACACCCTATAACCGTTTGCAAAGAAGAGTCTAAGTTCAAAAAGCTTGTTGCCTAAACTTTTGTAATCTCCATATGAGCCATACTCTAACCTAACCAATCTAAGATTTATTCTAGACCTTGTTTTAGGATCAAGTTTATTTAACCAGCTAGCAACATGGTTTTTTTGATTCTTATCAACAAAAAATCTTACTTCTTTTATTTTCTGCATTTATCTATAACTAATGTTACATGTTGTATTGTCGCACATAAACGACAGTAATGCAAGAGTGATTGTGGAAATAAAAAGTATTATATAAAATCTGGATTGTGTTTTTTATACAAATGGCCAGCTGAATTTAATGGGAGTAGCAGGGCCCTAATTTTTGGCGACTTTTTTGACTTATATACTTTCATAAAAATAGGAAATATCCTTATTTAAAACGCTGGCCAATAAAGCTAATCTCGATGCGCTAATTTTATTTGTTGAGTCCTCATATTTTGCAATTTGTTGTTGAGAAACCCCAGCTTTTTTTGCTAAGTCTGACCGGCTCATATCTCTATCTACTTTCAGGTTATATATTTTCTTGCCAATAAGTTTATCTATTTTATCAAGCTGATCGTCTATATGTTTCATATTATTTTTTTATAACCCACTCTTTTTTCTTTTGTAGATTTTTTCCCATAATAATTGTTTAAACCATTTTGTGACGTATTTTAGCAATTGCTTTGTCTAACTCAAAGCTCGATTCTTCCTTAACTAAATCGGCTTAATTTATTAATCAAGAAAGGGATTTTGCTTTCCATTTTTTTACAAAATCAATATTTGTTGATTCAAGTAATTCTTGAGCCTTAGAACCTTTGGTACCATTATAGATAGAGTCGTTCCATTCCCGAAAGGTTTTAGAGAAGTGTTGGTAGCATATATAAAAAGTTGCAAAGAAAAACAAGCAATTTACTTATTTGAATCAATACGTAAGGGACCATATAAGGTGGCCCAATTTGTCTAGACTAAAAAATCAAAATTTAGAGATATAATT
>DYQJ01000346.1 GCA_020719345.1 Draconibacterium orientale
AAAACGCAAAGTTTCGCAAAGAAGTGTAACCTAATAAATGAAACATGCCTGATAAACTAATTTATTATTTTGATCGTAATGCACGTTATACTGGAGAAGCTGATGTATTACCCGTAATGTCTAATTGCAAAATATTAACAGTAACTTGGAATAGTGATAAATACACGGATCCACCACATCCTATGCGGAGGCAATTATTACCTTTAGAATGTTCGTCTGTGTCAAAAACTATAATTTGTGAAAACAAATATTACATAAATATTATGGGATATGGGTGTTGTTCTTATTGTGGATCTCTATGTTTCTTAAACTATGATTACTTAGAAATTATATTAAAAAAATTTCCTATAGTAGAAACATTTGCTGAATATGATTCTTATATAGAAGAAATAAAAAGATCTAAAATTATTTTTGAAAACATCCCTGAAGCAGAGGAAATATTTATTGTTTATTAATTTAGGTTCTGAATGTTTTTTGTGGAATACATGATTTTTAAGAAATTTGATTTTAAATTTTGCGTGAAACTTTTGATTATCAATTTCTCGCAAAGTTTTTCGCAGAGTTTCGCAAAGTTTTCCACAAAAATCATTCAAGAACCACTTTTTATATCAAATAATTATTCTGAAAATATAAATTACAAAGTAATTAAACTTGTCAAAATTTTATACCTTTGACAAGTTTTTTTAACAACGAAATACCCAAAATAACAAATAAAAAGATAATACGATGGCTACGGAGAAAAAAGATTTTAATTTTAGTGAGGAAGTTAATGAATATATTATTCGGTTACGAGAGAAGAAACGTTTAAAGTTTCTGTGGCTTTTACTGCTTTTGCTGCCGCTTGTCTTGTTGATTCCTATCCGAAAAGATGTGAAAATACGACTTGTAGATAGTTATAACAACGTGAATGTTAGCGGAGTAGAGTTGAATTTTGAATATTGCAAACGCGAGTTCTTTGACTCTGACTCTACTGCTTTCTTCACGCGTTATTATCCGGTGCCTCCTATACCTATTTGCGACACCACCGACAGCAATGGAATAGCCGTTTTCAAAAATGTAAAATATTCTCTCTACCAATATATCTTTCGCCGCAAAGATATAGGACGAGTATATACAACGCAAAGTGTTTGTTATCAAGCCGACTCGGTTTATAGATTTTGGGATTTGAAACACGACACCGAGTCCGATTTATTTCTTAATTACAATCTCGTAGACATGCAATTCACCGTAGTAGATGCCGACGACAACAACGAGCCACTCCCGGATGCCCTCGTATCAATAGTTTGCGACATGTATAGTTATCAAGATACCGCAAGAAGCGACTTAGCCGGTAAAGTGGTATTTAAAAATGTCCCACTATGCAGTAATATTCAAGTAGTTGGACAAAAATATGGCTGGTACAACGACACCATCGCCGACGAAGGACGCGACATCTATAATATTTATGATACTTTATTCTTAGAACAAGAAAAAGTTATCGTAAAGTTCTTTGCAAAAGACCTTTATAGCAAAGCCGCCATAGTAGGAGCGCATGGACAATTATTTTTTGATGATGAAGCAACACAAGTAGGGGACGATGCCATCACAAATATCAACGGAGTAGGTAAAGGGGTCTTTGAACAAGTTCACAAGATACGAAAAATAAAAATTGACCTGAATAAAAAACACGAGATAACCTTTTACCACGACTCCTCAACAGTAGATTATATAAATTACGTAGCAGTAGAAGACTGGAACGCAAAAAGCGATGACGACAAAATAATCTTTTTACGACCTCTCCCATTTGAATGTGCTTTTCAAAACATAGATTGTGACACCAAAACAGGACTCGCAAATGTGGAAAATACCGTCACTATAAAACGCGCAAACGGCACTACCGAAACTATAACGCTGATAAGCAATGCCTCCGGCGGATTTAACGTCTCGCTTTCGCTGGGAGACATAATAACAATTGTCTCCGTAAGTAAAAATGTCTGTCCAAACGAGTATTTAAAAAATGACTTCTCGGTAAAAGAGGTCAAAACAGAAGATATAAAAAACGATGCAGAAAAACGAAAAATCCAATTATGCAAAGTATTGCCACCGACAGTCAAATTTAGAGACATAGACGCATCCTCCGGAGCAGGAATCTCCTGTGTCAAAAATACTATAACCATACAAGGCGGAACGACATTAACAAAAACAAGCGATGCCGACGGTTGGTTTGAAATAGACAAAGTTTACGAGTGCGAAATAATTTCTATCCTCGCCGACGGCACCGCCGCAGGATACGGCACCAATTCAACAAAGATAAACGAAGCGTATTATAAGACACTTAAAGACGGCTCACAAACATTGCGCGACATTCCATTGGCAAAAAATGCCCCACCGCCGCCTCCTCCACCACCGCCTGCTCCCGATCCTGCAGTTCCTTGTGCAACTCAACAAGGAGAAGGAAAAGGAACAGGAGAGAAAAAGAAAACTTATGATTTGCAATGGTCAACAAAATTTTGTGTCAAATGGGACATGT
>DYQJ01000347.1 GCA_020719345.1 Draconibacterium orientale
AATAAAATAAATAGCGTGTTTAGTCACCATTATTTTACGCTATCAATTTATTACTATTTTATTTGTTATTTTTTGATTATTGCTAATAACTTCTACTACATAAACGCCGGTTTGCAAATTAGTGCTTACCACAGATTTCAAATCGGTAGTCAATACTTGTTGACCTATAACATTATATACATTTACGATACCGGTTTGATTATCAATATTATTGAAATAAATATTTTTTGCGTTAGCATAAATATTTATATCTTTTTTAGCGTTTGTGATGTCTGTTGTTGGAGAATAATTGAAATGTAATACAAAACGCTCTGCAACCTCGCCTTTTTCATACGCAAAAGTATAAGATGCGTCTTTGCTCATTGTAGTAAAAATACCGGTCTTAGTATCTTCTAAAACTATAGCAGATAAATTATTGAACGTAAACTCGTTAGCACTGATAGTATAATTACCGGATATATCACAAGTAGTACCTAACTTTACTGATTGCTCGGCTTTTACATCTTGTAATTTGTTGATTGCGACTTTTTTGTCACCTTCAATACTATATATTTGAGGTAAATTAGCTGTCCAAGACATGAACTTTTCAAAATCCGACTCTTCTTCATTAAAATATAACGCTATTTCATCGGTCATCCCGTTACCGGAGATAGTTAATTTAATCAAATCATTTTTTGCATTTTTAAGATACGGAACAGTATTGTGAACTCTTACATTGTTATCCATACGTAATCCAAGCGGAGCCTTAGATTTAACTAACCCCTTCTTTACAAAGAAACCTTGCATAGATGGAATCATATTTGTTCCACCATTTACACCTACATAAGTACCATAAGTAGAATAACTTGCACCATTCCAAATCCATATTCCATCTTTTACATCTGTTTTACTCCATCCTACAGGAGCATCCCAATCTATAGCCGAAGGATATGGATTAGTTATTAAGTTATAACCTTGATATACTTCTGACAAGTTAAAAGTAACATCATCATTATTGAAAGTGCCAGCAAAAGAAATGACAAAATTAGAGTTGAAATCGGTAGTAGATTTTATAAGATAACCAATTGTAGGGTATACTGTAGCACCATGGGTAGGCAATTGATTCCAAGCATAATCATTTTCTGCACCGTTGTAAGCTTCGTTATAAGTCCAAACATAATCTAATCCAAAAGGTAACTCAGCATCTACTGAAGCATTAAGCGGCGAACCAATTAGATGATAAACATTAGGAGTAATATAACGTTCAGCAATCATATTTCCATTATTAATAATATCGCCATTAGTTAATAATGAACCACTTGCAGTTAAATCGTTTGGTGACTTAAGTATTAAAGTACCGTTGTTATTTAGGTCGCCATCTACGGTAAGAGTTTTTCCAGGTAATACTTTAAAAGTAACACCAAGATTGATTGTCAAGTTATTACATACGAAGTTTGAATTTACTGCATATTCGTACATTATTATAGCGTTTTCGGTTGCTAAAGGTGCTGTTCCGTCTTCCCATACGCCCGGTGCTATCCACTTTTCTCCCAAACCTAAAAGTAGACCGACTCCAGTGGGTTGACTGCCTGGCAAATCAACACCAGTGAAATCAGCATATACAGTATTGTCAAAAGTTCCAGTTACGTCTAATGTAGAACCAGCTCCGCCATTCAAAAAACCATCATTGTTAAAATTGCCACTTACATTTAGAATACTTCCGGCTGATGTATTAACAGTACCATTGCTTGTTATACTTCCTGTTACATTCATTGTAAAAGCATTTAATGTTAATGTTCCTATGCCGTCCAACGTTAAATTTCCATTTACTGTCAAGTTAGCATTAACTATAAGTTCTATATTTATCGTCAAATCATTACATGCCGAAGCTACATCTACAGTAACTATGTCATTTATAGTAACATTGTCTGCTGCTGTAGGCACAACTCCACCTACCCATGTTACTGGGTTACTCCAATCGCCATTAGTTTGCGAGACAATATTTGCCGCAAAAATAGAAGTACTAGCAAATAAAAAAGCTACAAGCATTAGCGTAACTTTTTTATAACACGAAAAAAAATCTTTTTTTATCATAAAACATCATTTAAAAAATTATTAGTAAAAATTGTTATTTGTTATTTTTTCAGCTCCATCTCATTTAAGGTAAAAACCATATTGCAAAGTTAAAAAAAAAATATTATATTAAATAATTTTTTTATTTTTTTATTTTTAGTAAAAACAATAATGTATTATTTTGAGAAAATTATAATTAAATTTATAGATATAATCATCTCATAATCAATATTTTGACAACTATATACTTTTATGTATGTTATTATGTATATTTTTATTTATGTTTTTTGTGAAACACGTTTGCATTGAAATTATATTTTATAGATTTTCTTTTCTTTGCGTGATTTAACTTTGCGTCTCTGCGTTTTTGCGTGATAATTAATTTTCCACAAAAATCAATAGAGTGTATAACATTTTAGGGGAAATATATATAATTTATAATCAAATAGTTAAATA
>DYQJ01000348.1 GCA_020719345.1 Draconibacterium orientale
AAAAAAACGAGAAATGGAACTTCTTGATAAACTTTTGGTGCTTGAATGATTTTTGTGGAAAACTTCGCTAAATTCTGCGAGAAATTGATAATCAAAAACTATAAAAAACTCTCTTATTTTTTATATGCAAGATTTCGCGATATAAAAATATCAAATAAATAAAAAAAATTATTATTCTTAGATTTTTTTTTCTATCTTTGTCATCAAACTTCTTATTAAAAAAATAGAATGAAAAAGATTAAAAAAATATTAGTCGCCAACCGTGGAGAAATTGCAGTCCGAATCATGCGCTCATGCCGCGAGTTGGGAATCCTATCGGTAGCAGTATTTTCTGATGCCGACCGAACAGCGATGCACGTCAGATATGCCGACGAAGCTTATAACATCGGCACAGCACCAAGCGCAGACAGCTATCTTAACATGGAAAAAATTATCAGCACCGCTAAAAAATCTTTTGCTGATGCCATACACCCCGGTTACGGATTTTTGTCTGAAAACTCAACTTTCGCCAAACGATGCGAAGACGAAAATATAATATTCATCGGTCCATCACCTTTCGCAATAGCTACAATGGGCGATAAAATAACTGCCCGACTAAAAATGATAGAAGCTAAAGTCCCTGTCGTCCCCGGAATACAAAACCAATTTAAAAACCCACAAGAACTAATTGAGGCCGCACGAACTATTACATACCCAATCATGATTAAAGCAACAGCCGGAGGCGGAGGAAAAGGCATGCGGCTTGTTAGAGACGAACAACAATTATTAGAAGCCGTAGAGATGGCTAAATCAGAAGCCCTAAAAGCGTTTGCCAATGACACTATTTACATGGAAAAATATATAGAAAATCCACATCACATAGAATTTCAAATACTCGCCGATAAATACGGAAATACTATTCATCTCTTCGAACGAGAATGCTCTATTCAAAGACGACACCAAAAAATAGTGGAAGAAACGCCATCACCTATAATGACCTCCGAACTAAGAATTAAGATGGGAGAAACTGCCGTCAATGCAGCTAAAGCCGTAAACTACCACGGTGCAGGAACTATAGAATTCCTCGTTGACCAAAATCTTAATTATTACTTCCTCGAAATGAACACCCGACTCCAAGTAGAACACCCTATAACTGAACGAGTAACAGGAATAGACCTCGTCAAAGAACAAATTAAAATAGCCCAAGACGAAAAATTAGACATAACACAAGACGCCATAAAACAAAACGGACACGCCATAGAATGCCGAATTTATGCCGAAGACTCTGACAACAACTTCATGCCATCACCCGGAAAAATAACTTTCATCCAAGAACCTATGGGATTTGGAGTCCGTTGCGATGGATATGTCAACAAAGGTTACGAAATACCTATACACTACGACCCAATGATATCTAAATTAATCGTATGGGGAAAAACACGAAACGAAACAATAGCAAGAATGCAACGTGCTTTATATGAATACAAAATATCCGGCATAAAAACGTCTATCATCTTTCTCGAAAAAATAATGAACACACCCGACTTCATAGAAGGAAAATATGACACTAATTTTATTGAAAAAAATAAAGAGATATTATTTGCCAAAAACATAACAAAAGAGAACTTAGAAGAACTCGTGGCACTAACAGCAATGCTCGACTATACTGACCACATACATAAAATAATACAAAAGTCTAAAGCGGTAACAACAAAAAAGAGCCGTTGGAAAGAACACGGAAGACGTTATGAATTTTAAACAATCAAAAACATGGAATTAGAAATAAAAATAAATAACAGAGTAGTAAAAGTAAAACTGCTCAAACGAGAAGGAAATTTTGTAAAAGCCCAAATTAACGACAATATCTACGAAATAGATATAGTGAAAATTTGTGAAAATAACTATTCTATAATTCATCAAGGAAAATCACACGTCATTGATATGGCACACATATCCAATACAAAAAAATATACAGCAGCTACATATTTCAATAACTACGACATAGAAATAATAGATGCACAAGCGAAAGCAAAAGCACTAAGAAAAGCTAACAACCCGGAGGAAGAAACTAAAATCATCACAAGTCCAATGTCAGGAAACATAGTAAAAATAGCTGTTAGCCCTGAACAAGAAGTAAAAATAGGACAGCTGCTACTAATAGTGGAAGCCATGAAAATGCAGACCGAATACAGAAGTGCATTCAACAGCAGAGTAAAAAAAATAACAGTACAAAACGGTGACACAATTAGCGCAGGACAACTACTTATTGAACTATATTGAGATATAAACCAGAAAATCTAATTTCTATCAAAAAAAACATACTTGATTATTAACAACTTAAAAAAAAATTATCTAAAAAGCGAAAAAAAAGCGAAAAAAATTTGTAGAATAAAAATATATGTTTACATTTGCATACCAATTTCAAAAAGCGGATATGGCGTAATTGGTAGCCGCGCTAGACTTAGGATCTAGTGCCGAGAGGCGTGGGGGTTCGAGTCCCTTTATCCGCACA
>DYQJ01000349.1 GCA_020719345.1 Draconibacterium orientale
AAAAATCAGTAAATTTGAATTTTGGTCACTATTTTTATACGCTACCAATAAATTTATAATATTTTGTAAATATAGTAGTTTATTTTTGTAAATTTGCATAAATTTTTGTTCTAACTAAAAAAACAGACAAAATGATAACAAATAAGTATAAATTATTAACCAAGATAAATTCTCCGGCTGATTATAAAGGGTTCACAGGAGAGCAGTTAGTTTCGTTGTCAGACGAACTACGCGAATATATAATAGATATAGTTTCCACTAATCCCGGACATTTTGCTGCAAGTCTTGGGGTTGTGGAGCTGACCGTAGCGCTACATAACGTTTTTAATACGCCGCATGACAAAATCATCTGGGATGTAGGTCATCAGGCATATGGACATAAAATACTGACAGGAAGACGCGATATTTTTCACAGCTTACGGAAGTTAAATGGCATAAGCGGGTTCCCTAATATGCAGGAAAGTGAATATGACTCTTTTGGGGTGGGACATTCTTCTACTTCCATTTCAGTTGCGCTGGGCATGTCAGTGGCCGCTAAATTGAAAAAAGAAGACCGCAAGATAGTTGCAGTGATAGGTGATGGCTCAATGACCGCAGGACTTGCATTTGAAGGAATGAACAATGCGGGCATTCAAAATTCTGATTTGTTAATAATTCTTAACGACAATAACATGGCGATAGACCGAAATGTAGGCGCGCTGAACGAATATTTATTAGATATAACGACCTCTAAGACTTACAACAAAGTAAAAGACGAAATATGGAACATGCTCGGAAAGATAAAACGATTTGGTCCTAATACACAGAGCTTTATTCAAAAAATAGAAAATGGAATAAAGTCTGTTATTTTGCGACAAAGCAATTTGTTTGAATCCCTGAACCTAAGATATTTTGGACCCGTAGACGGACATGATGTCATACATTTGAAGGAAATCTTAAACGATTTGAAAAATATCCCGGGACCAAAACTTTTGCATTGCATCACTAAAAAAGGGAAAGGTTATAAATTTGCAGAAGAAAATCAGACTAAATGGCACGCTACCAGTACTGCGTTTGATATAAAAACCGGTATGGCTTTTAAGCAAGAAACCAAATCTGTGGGTCCACATTATCAAGATGTTTTTGGCGAGACAATATTAGAGTTAGCCGAAAAAAATCAGAAGATATTAGGAATCACTCCTGCAATGCCATCTGGTTGTTCGTTGAATATAATGATGGATAAGATGCCTACCCGCGCTTTTGATGTAGGTATTGCCGAACAGCATGCAGTAACTTTTGCTGCCGGACTTGCTAATCAGGGATTTATCCCATTCTGTAATATTTACTCATCATTCATGCAGCGTGCCTACGACCAGGTAATACATGATGTGGCGCTTCAAAATCAACATGTAGTATTTTGTTTAGATAGAGGCGGACTCGTAGGCGCAGACGGCGCCACGCATCATGGAGCATACGACTTGTCTTTTATGCGAAATATCCCAAATATGATTATTGCTTCTCCGATGAACGAGATAGAACTGCGTAACTTAATGTACACTGCACAATTAGATAAAAATAATTTTCCATTCACTATACGTTATCCACGTGGAAATGGAATTCTGAACAAATGGAGAGTACCTTTTGAAGAAATAGAAATAGGTAGAGGACGAACTATTTGTGAGGGAAAACATTTAGCAATTCTTACTGTCGGACCACTTGGAAATGAAATATCTAATATAATAACTACCTTAAAAAGCGAAAACATTAGCATTGCACATTATGACATGCGATTTGTAAAACCGCTTGATGAAAAATTGTTACATTTAATATTTAGTAAATTTGATAAGATAATTACAATAGAAGACAACTCTATCATCGGCGGAATGGGGAGTGCGGTTGCAGAGTTTATGCTCGCAAATGACTACTCGGCAAAAATAAAAATGCTCGGAATACCCGACAAATTTATAGAACATGGAACACAAGAAGAACTGTATAAAATTTGCGGTTATGACAGCGTGAGCATATATAAAACAGTGAAAAAAATGCTACATAAACAATTAGTCAATTTGAATATTTGAAAAAAGAATATGGTTTGTTATACTATAAACGGCAACTTGCCAAAGTTGAAAACTTTGGCAAAGTTTTAATTACAAAGTTTTAAAATATTGGTTTAATTTGCTTTGCGGCTCTGCGTGATAATTAATTTTCCACAAAAATCATTGAAGAACCTCCTGTTTTTAAGTCAGATTGGACAACTTTTTAAAAGTTGTCAAATCTAAATTTATACTATAAAAAAAACACCGCCGAAGCGGTGTAAAAGTCGTTTAGACTACGGCAATATGCCTTATTGTGAAGATATTAATAAGGATTTTTAAATTTCTTATTTCGCCACAAAATTAATACTTTTTTTTGGTAAACAAATTTTTTTTACTATTTTTACAAAAAAAATATTAATAACTTTTTACCAAATATGAGATTTGACAACTTTTTAAAAGTTGTCAAATCTAAAT
>DYQJ01000108.1 GCA_020719345.1 Draconibacterium orientale
TTGATTATCAATTTCTCGCAGAGTTTCGCAAAGAAAAAAAGTGTAAACTACTTTTTAAGCGGTTATGAAAGATGCCAATTTATATTTAAGTCATAATCCATTGTATTATTATTTCCATCTTTTTATCTTGTAATTTTTTGTAAAGATAAAAAAAAATTAAATTTATACTGCGTTTTTTATTATTTATAAAGATATTTTTTAACTGTTACAACTTTGGCAAAGTTTAGCATTTATAGTACATACTCAAAGCGGTTTACAACTTTGGCAAAGTTTAGCATTTATAGTACATACTCAAAGCGGTTTACAACTTTGCCAAAGTTGAAAACTTTGGCAAAGTTCCATTTAGTACTACAGACATTATATTATTGTACCAAAACCAGTTCTCCGGCTATTTCAAATTTACCTACTTCAATACATAGAAGTTTTACCTTGTATTTATGACGAGCAGGGTCATAAGTGTCAAAAGTTATTTCATAATAAACCGGTATTCCATTAGAAAATGGTTGGGCATCGGTAAATTTTCCGTTAGCCATGACGAGTATAGATTCATCTATTCGTCCTAATAAAATAGCCAAAACTTCGTCATCGGTTTTATCTACAAATTCTCCTTTTTTGTCATAACCGCCTCTGTGTTTGCTTGGTCTTAAATCAAAATTACCGTAATAAGATCCTGCTCCCCAGTACCATTCTCCTGTAGTATAAACACTATCTTTGTACACATTGAGTTCTGGGTGATTTACAATATAATCTACAATTATTTGATAATCAGCTTTTACCATCGTATATCTGACAGTAGGGTCAAAAAACCATGCTTCTCCGTTGTTAAAAAAAATGTCCGATTTTTGCTCTAAGCTGCTCCATGCGCCATCTTTGTAGAAATATTTATTTACATGAGTTTGTGTTGTTGTACCATAATAATCATAAATAAGTTCTTTAATATCTCCTTGTTTGGCATACGGATATTTGATTTTCAAAAAAGTAGGCAAATAAGCACTTGGCAACATGGTTGAGCTAAAATTAGAATACGATGAGCCAAAACTTGCAAAATCATCTTTTGTGAGGACATAAGAATTGGTAGGAGTAGTCCAGGCGTTTGCGGTATAATAGTAATAAATTCGGGCTTCCAGTCCTACGAGTTTATATTTGACTACACATCTGCTACCTTCTATTGCTTGTATGGTATTCAAAATGTTTGCTTTAATATAAGTATTTGCTTCAGAAGAAGTTGTAAAATTCATTTCTGATGGCGTGATAAAAATTTCGGTGGCTGCAAAAATGGCGCTGTGGTCAAAACTATAATTTATTTTTATTTGCGAGGCAGAGTCTAATGCAATAAAAGATTTTTTTAGAAACTCCGGCACATATTTATCTGCGGGACGCGAAGTAGAAAAGCTTTTATAAGTATCTATCGCTTTGACGTTATTGGAGTCTGTCGTATTTAGTGCTGCCGGCAAATTATACGTTTTAATTGCGGTATAGTCGGCATCTTTAAGGGTTATCTCTAACATTTCCGAATATGGTTTCTCTCTGTTGTCCATCTCTTCGTAAATTTCTTTATTAGGGTCACAAGATGCAAATAATAATATCCCTAATATAATGTAAACTAATGCTTTATATTTCATTTCCGTATAAATTTAAAATTAATATTATGGTTAAAATTTAAGTTTTAGTCCGATAGAATAAGTTCGTCCTGCTCCGAAGTAAATCGGGGAAGTAAATGCGTCATGATTATTTCCGTCTCTGGCATCCGAGAAATATTCGGTGTTTAAGATGTTATTTACTTTACCTGTGAGAGTTGCTTTTAGTTTACCTATGTCAAATTTATAGCTTGCGTTGCAATCAAATAAGTTATAATTCGGCATCAGCCATGCATCTATGCCTTGGTTTACGGTAGTAGTTCGTTGTTCTATGTCAAACTCGGCAAAAAGTCGGTCGTAATAGTTGTAGTCTGCGCCTATTTTGAATTTAGGAAAAATCTCCCAAGTCATGCCGAGTGCGGCGGTTGTTTGTGCCGAGCCGCCTACATGTAGGTCAGAGGCATAAACTGTTTGTGTACCTATCAATTGGTCGTTTTCGTCGTAGAAAGTAGCGCTTGCGTTTTTGTCCCATAGCCAATTTCCTACCGAAATCATACCTATTAGTTCTAATTTAGGGAGTGGTTGTGCCGAGAGGTCAAGTTCTATTCCTGAGTGTAAAGCATTCAAACCGACTACATTGGCGGTTTGGTCTTGCAGTGCGAATGTCTTTGCTTTGTCTATCCAATTGGTATAATAAGCATTCAAATTGATTGTCAATTTTTTAGCTATATAACCTATTCCTACTTCTCCGGTCATGACTTTTTCTTGTTTTACACCGGTATTTAGAGTATTTGTATTATTTAAGAAGACATATTTCATAAATGGAGGTCGTTGAAAATAACCGCCGTTAGCAAATATATTGAAATTATCGGTGATATTATAGTTGACTCCACCTTTTGCGCTGTATCCTATTCTGTGCAACCATTCTGATATTTGATTTCCTGGAAGATATAAGAAATAATCTGTTCTACGAAACGAGGTGTTAGAGCCGGCTACGGAAATGAAACCGGATATTTTATCGCTGACATATTCTCCTTGTAAGAACAAACCTTCCCAAAGGACTTCTCCGAGATTGTAATATCCGTATTTGTCGCCTACTTGTAATGGTGTTCCGGGGTCTCGGTTGATGTTACTGCTATTCAAATAATAGTCTCCTCCTAAGAGGTCATCTATTTCGGTGTAGTGATAACCTTTGTAATATCTGCCGTCTATACCTGCTGTGATGTCAATGCTTCCGAATTTAGAATTTAGCGAAGATAACACGCCGTACCAGTCATGCGAGTTTACGCTGTTTGAGATGATAACTTTTGAGCCGGTAAGTGAGGCAGCGTTTTCTGCGATGACAGCATCATAATCATAATAACCTTCTTGGGTAAGTTTGGCATCTTCGTAATAAGCTCCTCCATTGTTGATGTCAGAGGTTATCCATGATGTTTGTCCGGCAGCACGTCTTCCGCCGCCTCTACCAAATGAAGCATATACCGAAGTTGAAATTTTAGTATTATCATTTAATTTAACAAAGTGATTTAACGACATTTGCGGTTTGTGATAATAGTTGTACGCATAACCTGTATTATATATTTCGCCGTTTCGGTAACCGTAATCTCGGTTGTATTTGATTCCATCCGGTGAATTAAGATACTCGGTGAAAATCATCTTCGAGCCGCGTTGATTGTGCCATTGTGGAGCGCCGAAGACGGTGAACGAGAATTGTTGTTTTTTAGAGACTCGTTTAGAAATATTGGCAAAATAAGAATATCCTTCAAAATTAGTAGCTTTTACAAATCCGTCTCCGGTAGTTTTAGCGCCGCTTAGTGATATTGCCCAACCTTTGTCCATCAATCCGGTGGAGACAGTGAATGCGGTCTTCATATAATTGTCGTTGCCCATACCATAAAATACTACTCCACCTTTTTCTACGTCAGTGCTGTTAGTTATTATGTTTATTGTTCCGCCGACAGATGAGATGGCAAGTTTGGAAGCGCCGAGTCCGCGTTGTACTTGCATACTGCGTGTTACCTCAGATAGTCCCGCCCAGTTAGACCAGTAAACTTTACCGTTCTCCATGTCATTTACGGGAACACCATTGATGAGTACTCCAATGTTTTCGGAGCTAAATCCGCGTAGACGAATTTCTGCATCTCCGTATCCGCCGCCTGTTTTGGTAACGTAGACGCTTGGTGTAGATTTCAATATTTCCGGAAATTCTTGTGAGCCGAGTTTTTCTTCAATCAAAATAGGGTCAATTTTAGAAATTGCTACCGGTGTTTGTCGGTCTACAGCGTAGCTTGCCACTACTTTAAGTTCTTCCAATCCGATAGAGTTTGCTTCAAGCAGTATTTCTCCGATGTCTTTGGTTTCACCGGCTTTAACTTCGTAGGTTACTTCTTTTGTAATGAAGCCCAGAAAGGAGACCTCTAATGTTCCTGCTCCTGCTGTGACAGTAATTTTAAAATTTCCTTCAAAGTCGGAGACCGTTCCTTTGCTTGTGCCTTTCACAACGATAGCGGCGCCAATAATTTCCAACTTGGTATCCGCTTCTTTAATTGTTCCAGTAAGGGTCTGTGCATGCATCTGACAGACAAAAGCAAGCACAATCAACATAGTAAAAATCAATTTTGTTCTCATAAAAATATAAAATTTAAGTTTAAGTATTTAACATTTTTAAATCATCTTTTTTGGGTCTACCCAAAGATTAAAATCTTCTTCGGTAAGGAAGCCGAGTTCTATAGCAGCTTTTCGTAACGTGGAGTTCTCGGTGTGAGCTTTCTTAGCTATTTTGGCAGCTTTTTCGTACCCGATATGCGTATTTAAAGCGGTTACTAACATTAAAGAATTTTCCAGATTCTTAGATATATTAGCATAATTAGGTTCTATGCCAATGGCTAAGTTATTATTAAAAGACAAACATGCATCTGCCAACAAATTAGCCGATTGTAAGAAGTTAGCAATGATAACGGGTTTAAAAACATTTAATTGAAAATGTCCATTAGTTCCGCCGATGGCAATAGTCATATCATTACCTAATACTTGTGCGCAAACCATAGTAAGCGATTCGGTTTGCGTAGGATTAACTTTGCCCGGCATTATGGAAGAACCCGGTTCGTTTTCCGGAATGATTATCTCTCCTATTCCGCATCGGGGTCCGGAGGCGAGCATACGTATGTCATTAGCAATTTTCATTAAGCTGACTGCGACAGTTTTTAATGCTCCATGTGCTTCTACGAGTGCGTCATGTGTTGCGAGTCCTTCAAATTTGTTTTCGCCGGTGATGAAAGGTAATCCGGTAAATTCTGCTATTTTTTGTGCCACGAGTTCGGCATAACCTTTAGGAGTATTTATTCCTGTTCCTACAGCTGTTCCGCCGAGTGCGAGTTCGGAAAGATGTGTTAAAGTATTTTTGATAGCCCGTATTCCATGTTCAATTTGTGAGACATAGGCAGAAAACTCTTGTCCTAATGTAAGCGGCGTAGCGTCCATCCAATGTGTTCGTCCTATTTTCACTATCTCCATGAATTGCTGCGATTTTTCTTGTAGTGTATTTTTCAACAATTCAAGTGCCGGAATTGTTCGCTCAACTACCGTTTTATATGCGGCAATGTGCATGGCAGTAGGAAAAGTGTCGTTTGAAGATTGTGATTTATTGACATCGTCATTCGGATGTATCCATGTTTTACCTTCGCCGAGTTTGTTTTTCATGAGGACATGAACGCGATTAGCTATTACTTCGTTTACGTTCATATTAGACTGCGTTCCTGAGCCGGTTTGCCAGATGACAAGTGGAAATTGGTCAGTTAGTTTATTTTCAATAATTTCGTCACATACCATAGCGATATAATTTCGTTTGTCTTCGCTAAGTACTCCGAGTTCACAGTTAGTATATGCGGCGGCTTTTTTCAAATATGCAAAAGCTGTAATAATTTCTTTTGGCATAGAGCCTGGTTCACCAATTTTAAAATTTTCTATAGACCTTTGTGTTTGCGCGCCCCAGTATTTATCTGCCGGCACTTTTACTTCTCCCATCGTGTCTTTGTCTATTCTATATTCCATGTTGATAAAGTATTAAAAGATGAAAAAATATAAATTTATACAAGCAAAACCTGTCGGTAACAATATTGCAACGATATCTCCCATTCGTGCTAAACGTTTTCGCCACAATTCATTAGATAGTCCGAGAGTTTGAAAAGCTGACCAGAAGGCATGATGCAAGTGAAATCCAAGTGCGATGAAACCAATCAAATAACATGCCGCTACATACCACAAATCAAAACGGCTCACCACAAGCTCATAAGCATCTGCTACGTGAGTAGTCTTCATCGGTAGAAAAAAATCAATCAAATGCACCGTAATAAAAGCAAACACAAATATCCCTAATGCTAACATGTTTCGGGAAGCCCAGCTGCTGTTGTTGTTGTCCACAACAGCGTATCGTTCTACTCCTCGTGCTTTACGATTTTGAATAGAAATAACAAACGAATAAGATATATGCAACAAAAAACCGAGAGCTAAAAGAGGTTGCATAATTTGAATCATCGGATTCGTATCCATAAATTCAACGGCTTGATTATACGCTTCCTTCCCTAAAAATAATGTCATGTTTACGGACAAATGAACTAATAAGAAGGTTATCAAAAATAACCCGCTAATACTCATAAAAAGCTTTTTTCCAATAGAGGTCTTTGCAAATCCTTTCATAATTTATTTTTTTTTAATTTATACAATTATTTTTTATACAAATCTATTATTTTTTTTATTATTTTTTTATTTCTTTGTAAAAAAATAAAATTTATTTAATTTTTACGATGAATTTAAAATTTTTCTCTTCTACTTTTTTTTCTAATAACAGAAAATATGTTGCATTTTATATGAAAGATGATGCCTTTGCCATTGTTAATTCGGCAGTTAACGCATCTCGTAACGGAGACCAAAATTTCGGCTTTCGCCAGAGCTCCGACCTTTTTTATCTCACAGGAATTGCTCAGGAAAATACCGTACTCATACTTTGCCCGCTGCATAAGAACAAAGAGATGCAAGAAGTTCTTTTTATTGAACAAACAAACGACAAAATGGAGACATGGCAAGGTAAAAAACTTGATTTACAAACTGCACAAAACATCTCCGGCATAAAAAACGTTCAATGGAGAGACAACCTGGAACGAGTGATGACAGAAATGTTTTTTGAATATAATAATGTCTATCTCAACGCTAATGAAAATTTGTCTTACAAACCGCATCTTTATGATTCGGACTATCAATTTATTAAAACATTGAAAGACAAATATCTCTTACATAATTTTTTGCGTCTCGCACCGCTGATAACCAAAAAACGTCTCGTAAAAACGGAAGAAGAAGTGGAGGTTATCCGACATGCCATACAAATAAGTAAAGAAGCATTTCTACAAGTTCTCCGTACTACCAAAAGTAATATTTACGAATACGAAATAGAAGCCGAAATAACTTATATCTTCCGAAAAAATAATATTAAAAGTCATGCTTATCAACCAATTGTAGCAAGCGGCGCCAATGCGTGTATTCTGCATTATATACAAAACGATGCTCTTTGTAAAGATGGAGAACTTGTATTATTAGATTTTGGCGCCGAATATCAGAATTATGCATCAGATGTAAGTCGCACAATTCCCGTCAACGGCAAATTTACAGAACGCCAAAAAATCGTATATCAAGCTGTATTAAATGTTCTGTACAGGGTAACACGAAAAATAGCTTGCGGAAAAACCATACGTCAACTCAACAAAGAAGCCGCCGAGATAATGAGAAGCGAGCTTTTTCGTATAGGACTACTCTCTGATGAAGAGATTTCAAAAAATCCGGAGACGGCACACAAGAAATATTTTATGCATGGCGTCTCACACTTTATCGGCTTAGACGTACATGACGTAGGCACACAAGACACAATTCTCAGCGAAGGCATGATAATAAGTTGCGAACCGGGTATCTATATCAAAGAAGAAAGACTCGGAATACGTTTAGAAAACGACATATTATTAACTAAATGGGGAAATATAAACCTATCCGAAGAAATACCAATAGAAATTAGCGACATAGAAAAGCTAATGGCTTAATAGTTTGAACTCTGCCAGCGTGTGAATCAAAACCCTGCCAGCGTGAAAAAACGCTGGCAGGGTAAAATTTTAGGTTATTAGTAAAATTTAAAAGATAACTTCGGAATTCATAATTTACAACTACTTGATATTCAAGTAAAAGCCAAATTATAATTCTTAATTCATAATTTACTTATTTACACGATTTATCATGGCAATCTCCATGTGAGCCGCAGCATTGACATCCGTCTCCTTCGGGTTCGAGACTACCTCTAAGTATTTCCTCGTCAGTGACATGTCGTACGTCCATTATTTCACCGCTGAAGAAAAGCGTTTTTCCTGCCATTGGATGATTAAAATCTACTTTTACACTTTTTTCTTCTATTTTCACTATTACTCCTCTGTATCTTGCTCCATGTGCATCTTCAATTTGTAAATCTTGTCCTATAACTAATTTAGAGAGGTCTGCAACGCCGTCTTTTTCAAAGCTAGAATCTGGTATATCAATAATAAAATTATCTTTTATTTCTCCATAAGCTTCTTGTGGTTGTAATTGAAATTTGAATTTGTCTCCTACTCCAAGTCCTTGTAATTTATCTTCAAATCCTTTTAATAAATCTCCATTTCCAAACCAAAAAACAAGTGGCATTTCAGCATCTCGGCAGTCCATTATTTGACCGTCTTCCGATGTTTTCATTTCATAGGCAATTGTCACTACTTTATTGTACTCTATTGTCATAATTATTTATTATTAAAAATATTTATATAACTTTAAATATAATGCAAATAAAATATAAATTGAAATTATAACAAAATAAATATACTTAAATTATTATAAAAAGAAAAAAAAGTTTGTTATTTATTCTTATTTAATATAAATTTTGTTTATTATTGAAAAATTTTTATTAATTCTAAATAGTTTACAAAAATGAAAGATTGGGTAAAATTAAAGGCGTATGAACGTTTGTATCAGGCGGAGATTCGCAAACAGGTTTTAGAGCAAAACGAGATAGAGGTTGTGATAATCAATGAAAAAGACAGTTTATTTTTGCTCGGCGAAATAGATTTATATGTTAAAAAAGATGACAAATTGCGAGCCGGTGCTATATTAGATGAGTTTGACGGGATAGTAAAAATAAATTCTTTCTTCATGGCTAAGCCGGTGTTAAGATTTCAGCGTCTATTAACCGATAATGGCATTCAAACTTATTTGCGTCAGAAGGAAGACTCTCAATATATTTTAGATAACTATGAGCTTTATGTCACTACTGATGATTTGGAGAAAGTGATTCCCTTCTTAAATGGCGAGAAATTGGCGGGCTGGTCAAAAATAGATTCCGTCATGCGTACCCGTCAAACCCGTTTCCGCGTGGAAATATTGGAGGAGAACAACATAGATACTTTAGTGATAAAAAAGCGAAATACTGATTATCATGTAGAAGAAATAAATATTTACGTCAATACTAAGCAATTAACCGCGGCTAATCGTATCTTAACTTTATTGAATGGCTGGTTGAGTATAGATAATTATACGAAGTTGCATCTTGCCGAGATTCGCGAAGACCTGCTTGGTAAAAATAATATTCGGGCGCTAATAAAAAATGAAGACAACAAATATTACCTTTACGTAGAAGCACATAACGAAGAAATTGCCATAGATATTATCAATAAACACAAACAGTGGACAAAAATAGGCAGTTATACAAGTTTAATTCAAGGTAATTATGTTAAAAATCAACTTGCAGTGGAAGAGATAGACTCCGTATTAGTAGCCAAAGAAGACCCTATTCTTGCCATCGCAAGTTACGATTTGTATGTAGATGGTTTAAAAACAGAACGTACTTTAGAAATTTTAACGGAATTAGAAAACCTTGAAGAATAATCTTGCTGTCCGAACTATTTCCGGAGTGATTTTTCTGGGAATATTTTTATGTGGTATATTAATATCTCCATATTTGTTTGCCATATTATTTGTCGTAGTTATGTTAATTGCAACAAATGAGATGTTTAATATGACGATGATAGAAAATATTAAGCCGCATAAGATTTTTATGTTCCTCTTTTCGGGGTTGCTTTTTGCGATGGTGTTTTTGTATAAGATAAATATTTTAGAAATAAAATATTTATTGTTACTGCCGTTTTTGTCGCTGATACCTTTTATTATAGAATTGTACCGAAAAAATACCAAGTCAATAATGAATCTTGCTGTGAGTTTTTTTAGTATAATTTATATAGCGGTACCAATTAGCTTGGCAAACTTTTTGGTATTTCCTAAGGTATCTAATTTTCAATACAGTTACCAGTTGTTGCTCGGTATGTTTATAATGATATGGACTGCCGATTCGGGTGCATATTTTACAGGTTCTGCTTTTGGCAAGCGCAAGCTTTTTGAGCGGATATCACCTAAGAAGTCGTGGGAAGGAGCCATTGGTGGATATATACTTTCAGTTTTAGTATCTATTGCTGTGTATAAACTTTTTGGAATATTAGATGTTTATCATTGGATTATCATGTCACTAATAGTTTCCACGTTCTCTATTTTTGGTGACCTTGTGGAATCACTTTTCAAACGAAGTGTAAATATCAAAGACTCTGGAACGATAATGCCCGGACACGGCGGCATGCTTGATAGAATAGATAGTACATTGTTTGCTATTCCGGCAGTGAGTGCATATTTATTTTTTACAGATAATTTAATATAAAAAAAGACATAAATTTTGAAACGAAATGGATAAAACTTTAACGCTATTTTTTGAGGAAGAATTTTTAGTAGCCGCCATTAAACCATTTGACGGCAAATTTACTTGTTTTCAACAGAACAACGATATTAAGTTTCCCTTCTATTTTTTTGTTGATAATATAAACAATAAAATAGATTACAGTATAACTTATAAGCAAGATTTTCAGGATAATAAATCCAATTTTTACGGCAATTTTCTAACCTTAATAACCGATAAAACCGTTAAATACAAGTGGTACGAGTACGAAAACGAGATAATAGATTTGTTGATAAACATATTAAACAATATCAAGAATATGTACTTTGAAAGCTTGAAAAAAATCGCAGGCGAAGAAAATGTTGATGTCAATGAGAGCATTCCTTTGAATCTCGTATTTTCGGAGAACATAAAATTAGAATCGCGCGAAGAGCTGCGAAACTATCTGAGTAAACAAAATTTTAAAATTAGCTTAACAAGCAAAAATCTTTCCGAGTTGGTAATATTGAACTATATCAACAAGAACAATTTAAAAATACATAATAAAGATTATGCCATAATCGAGGCACTTGGAGAAAATCTTAACATGAGTATAGTGCGAGTAAAAGACTACACTGTAGAGAAAATTCATTTTAAAAGTTTTCCCGAATATGGTATTGACCCGCGGATACACGTGATATCCAAAAAGATAGTAGATGACGTCAATCGTCAGGAAGGACTGCTGACAAAAATAGAAGACATCAAGCGTGAATACAAACGTCATCAGACGAAGGCAATTAAAATTATTGAGGCACTTAAAAATTTCAAGAAACCTTTTCTTTCGCTTAGCACAACTTTTGCTACCGAACCTAATCGTAAGCTTGTCACTAATCTATCAATAGAAGATATAGATAAGATGTCGTTTTTACATGCTCGTCAATTTTCTAATTTCTTTACCGACCACTTCTTAAATTCGCTAAATATCAAGTTATTAGACTTAGATAAGATTTTTTTGATAGGTAACACTTTTAATAATGAATTAGTAAAGAAAGAATTTTTAAGATTTGGAAACGACCGGATAATATATTTTGAAGACGACATATCTGTGGTGCTGCAAGAAGCATTTGAACGTCAGACAGAAACACAAGAAAATTCGCAAGATGCAACAATGTTCTTAGTTAATCCCAATAATACCGCACCTGCAAACTATCAAGTTTTTAATACATTAGATATTAATACATTAAAAGTAGGACAAGAGGTTAAGCTAACCAACAATGACGCAGTGAAAGGTATTGAAACTCAAATTTTACAATACATTGGGGACAATAAATTTGTAGTAAAAGAAAGTAACCGTTCCTTAAAATCCGGCGACATCGCAGTAGCAATAGTTACCTCGTGGAGACAAAATATTCAATTAGATTTTGATATTTTTAGAGCAAGCAAATTAGTGGGACGTTTCCGAACGCGACATGTAGTAAAAATAGAAGTTAAATAGTTTGGTAGCGTATAAAAATAGTGACCAAAATTCAAATTTACTGATTTTTCATA
>DYQJ01000109.1 GCA_020719345.1 Draconibacterium orientale
TCGCAAAGAAAAAAGTGTCAACTACTTTTAAGCATTTATGAAAGATGCCCAAATTCTGCACAATACAGCAATTATCGTCTATACAAGTTATGCTCATTTTATTTTATTTATACTTACAAAGCTACAAAAAATTTATATAAAATAAAAAAGCCACAAATAAATGTGGCTTTTAAGAAATAGTTTAACTTAAAATTACAGAATACTTACGTTACTTATTTCACGACCAATATTTCTAATAGCATCTTGAATTTTAATGGTTTGCTTTAATGATAAATATTTCTTTCCTGTAACATATTGTCTCAATAAAGACGCATCAATACCAAATTTTGAATCAAATCCAGAAATCGCAATTGGAAATTGCTCAAAAAAAGTACTTAAATCAAAATTAAATTGTAAATTTTTATCAAAACCATTTACAAGAGGAATTGCCTCACCATCTTCCTGCATTCCTTCAATATGAAGCTCTATTGCCTCACACAGATTAGATTTTATCTCTCCAAAATCTTTCCCGTACGAAATGCAACCAGGCAACGCAGGAACATGCGCCCATAATCCATCTTTTGTAGGTTCAATAACTACTTTTAATTTTTTATTGCTCATAACGTAATTAATTAAAAATTTTAATTAACTAAAAACAAATTAAACTACTTCTTTATATATTTCGTTTTAACAAGCAGAACTTTTGTAAGTTCTACTTGTTTTTTTATTACTTCAATCTTGCCTGTTTGATGATACTGTTTAAAGTACCTTTGGGTATTTCTTCATTTCTGCCGTGATAAGGCACAGTTACTCTTCCAGATTTTACTTCGTGTTTTAACTGAATATGAGCGCCTTTACTTCTCACTTGAAACCACCCATCATCTTTCAATTTTTTTAAAATATCTTCAACTTTCATTATTTTGTAAGTTTATTTGTTGAAATTTATTCAAAACATAAATGATTTGAAGTCTGTATATAAACACAATACACAAAGAGCGTAGTGCAAATGTAATATAATTATTCCTAATTACAAAATTTTTTATGAATTATTTTTTATAAATTTTCTATTTATGTAATTTACAATATATTAGCAATTAAATTTGTACTCTCACAAAAGTAGATAGTAAATTTTAGAAAAGTTTGTGCAACTCCTTCGGAGTAATTTAATTTAATCCCGAACTCACGTTATAATTAAATATTCACAAAGAAAATAAAAAGTATTGCCAAAAAGATTTTAGAAATAAATTATTTTTCGTATATTTGTAAAAAAAAGAGTAACTATTTAGCACCTATTAATGTATTGAATATCAATACTTTTTCTCGCAGAGTTTCGCAAATATTTGATAATCAATAAAATTCTTTACGTGAATTTGCAAAAAATATTGCATAAATTTGCGAAAAATATTAATTATCAATAAATTTAGGTACTAAATAGTTACGATTTTTAATAACAAATGAATTTTTTAATACTATACCATAAACGGCAACTTGCCAAAGTTTTAATTACGAAACAATTACTATATATTATATTGAAAAAAAATTAAAAATATCATCATGTCATTATCTTTTACTTTAAGTCAATTAAATCATTTGATTAAACAAAGCATAAGCAGCGATTTTCCAGAGACGTGCTGGTTATTAGCCGAGATAAATCAAATCTCCGTAAACTATAGCGGACACTGTTATATAGAATTTATAGAAAAACAACCATCTACTGATAAGATTCTCGCCAAAAACAAAGCAACCATCTGGGCAAAAAGCTATAAACAGATAAAAGCGCGCTTTGAAGAACAAACCGGCGAGACATTGAAAGTAGGCATAAAAATAATGGTCTCCGTAACCGTAGAATTTCATGAAATATACGGCTTGTCACTAAATATTCAAGACATTGACCCAGCATATACTATCGGGGACATGGAACAACGCAAGCAAAAAATTATTCATCAGCTTGAAAACGAGGGTATATTTGAACTAAATAAAGAATTGTATTTCCCTAATATACCAAAAAACATAGCAATAATCTCCTCTCCCACTGCCGCCGGATACGAAGATTTTGTTAATCAAATACAGAACAACGCTTATGGATTTGTTTTTAACTTGAAACTTTTTGCTGCCATCATGCAGGGGAACGAAGCAGAAAATTCTATTATTCAAGCAATGGAAAAAATTTATAGCTACGACGACCTATTTGATATAGTAGTAATTATACGAGGTGGAGGTTCCAAATCAGATTTGTTATACTTTGATAGTTACACACTTGCAAGTAATATTTGTCAATACCCTATCCCGATTGTAACCGGTATAGGACACGAACGAGACACTTCTATTGCTGATATGGTAGCTAATACGTCTAAAAAAACCCCGACAGCAGTAGCCGAATTTATCATCGCTAAATTTATTGACATAGATAATATGCTAAACGAACTAGAAAACCGAATTATTAACTCGGCAAAAACTACGCTCTCCAAAAATAATAAGAAATTGGAGATATTAACGATTAATCTACTCAACGCGACTCAAAATTTTATGACAAGACGACAAACTGAAATGGCTAACTTACTTACAAAGACCAAAACAGCGGTACATAATCTTACGAACAACAAGAAAAAAAATCTAACACTATTAGAATATAAAATACGAAGTGAAACAGAAAAATATTTGATTAAGCAGAAGAACAATATCGCTATGATAGAAAAATTTGTTGAATACAATGACCACAAAAATATTTTGAAAAAAGGGTACTCTATAACGCGTTACAAAAATATCGCCCTCAAAGATGCTGCCGACTTAAATACCGAAGCGATAATAGAAACCGAACTATACAAAGGTAAAATAACAAGTAAAATTATTAAGCATGAACTCGCTTTTAATTAAACAAAAAGCCGTAGAACTCGGTTTTGCAGACTGCGGAATTGTTCCCATAGATAACTTTTCCGCCGAGCATCGTATTTTAACCGAAAGCATAGAAAAAAAATATCATGCCACAATGTTATTTCTACAAAAGAACATGGAGAAACGATTGAATCCGAAGATATTATTAGAAGAAGCAAAATCTTTCATCGTCGTTATTTACAATTATTTGACACACAACACCGAACAAAAATCAAAATATAAAATATCTAAATATGCGCTAAGCACTGACTATCACATTGTTATAAAAGAGAAATTAAATATTCTGGCACAATATATAACCGAAAATACCACAGATATGAAATATAAAACATTTGTGGACACAATGCCTATATTTGAAAAGAGCTTAGCGCAAAGAGCCGGACTGGGCTGGATAGGAAAAAATACGCTACTAATAACTAAAAACGGTTCATACTTCAACATCGGCGGAATTATTTGCAATCTCAAACTTGATTATGACTCTCAACAAACACATGACGCATGCGGACAATGTTCGCGTTGCATAGACAAATGTCCGACACACGCACTGACGCAACCATATATACTAAATGCTAATAAATGCTTTGCATATCAATCTATTGAAAATAAGGAAGATATAGATTACATATTCACAGCTAATTTTAAAAATCAAATATATGGATGCGATATTTGTCAAGACGTTTGTCCATGGAACTCTAAAGCTAAACCTAATTTGACCGCAAACAGCAAAATCTTAAACATGACCGATGACGACTTTGAAAATTTGACTCAAGAAAAATTTGATACCCTCTTTAAAGGCAACGTAATAAAAAGAGTTAAATTTAACAAGCTAAAAAAGATTGTTTGCACGCAAAGTCAGATTTGACAACTTTTGGAAAGTTGTCAAATCTAATGTAAAAATTATTTTTTTGTTTTTATTTTTGAAATAAAAAATAATTATTTACTTTTGAAATGTAAAATAGTGCTTTTTTTAACTAAAGAAGATTCTGCATAACCAGACTTTCTTATCGGTACTTTATTTAAAATTATAGTATATAAATAATTGGAATAAGTAACAATATGTATGACATTTTTCAAAAATTAACCGAATGAAATTTATGAGATTGCTAAATTTCAATCGGTTAATTTTTGAAAAATGTCATACATATTGAAGTATAAAATAAATATAGTATCATGAACATAAGAATAGAAGATGACTACACCTCATACTCGTATCGTACCTGGCATCATTTTTATTTTGTTTTTCTATTAGCACACATGGCGATTTTTACGGTATTGTTTACGGTACTCGCTGTTTATACGCAATTTTATTTTATACTAATATTTGCGCCATTGAATATATTTGTTATGGGATTGAATGTAAAAGTAGTACGAAACCGACTTAGATATTATCTGCACAGCTTCTCCGTTACTCCGCAAGAACTAAAAATAATATATTTTGATAAAGACGAGCAGATGACAAAAAATATTCTCTGGCAAAATATAAATTTCCACTTCGGGTATATAAAAAGTGACTCCTTTCTCGACCTCTGGGATAAAGATGTTAAACTTTTTACTATCTACAAATCTATCGCCAAACAAAAAAACAAATTTCTTGACATAAAAAAGGAACTCCTGAAATATGTTCCACAAGACAAAATTATCAAAAATAAAAGTTTTTTTACCAATGAGGTAATTTATACAAAGAACACCGATTTTATTTTTTTTAAATAAATTATAAAGATTAAAATATAAATAGACGAAAAAATGGAGCATCAAAATATTATTTTTCAGCGACAGCGAAATTTTGGCGAGATATTCAATGCCACCTTTGGTTTTGTTAGACAAGAGTTTAGCAAATTCATGAGGTCATTAATTTATTTCTCAGGACCTTTTATTCTCATGGGAACAATGTTTTTTGGGTACAGCCAGATAAGTATGTTTGCTATTTTTGATGATGCTAATATTTCGGAGTTTGCCGGTTCATATATGTTTGGCGCCATTTTCATGTTTCTCGCTTTTACAATGCTCATCGACACAGTGCTTGCCTATGTAGATATTTATAATTTGAAAGGTGCAAATAATTTTGAGATAGAAGATGTATGGAAAATAGTGCGAAAAAACTTCTTTAAAGTATTAGGAACGAATATTTTACTCACGTTAATTTATGTTCCTATATTTGCAATTTCTATTTTAATGTTAGGAATCCCTATAATTTATGTCTCCGTTGTGACATTATTTATTTACCCTATTCAATATTTTGAAGGACTAAGCTTTGGAAATGCTTTTTCTAAAAGCTTTAAATTAGTGAAAAACAGATGGTTCTTTACTTTTGGACTGATTCTTGTTTGTGGTCTGGTTCTCAATTTTTTAACTTCCGCAGCTAGCTTGCCACTCTCCATCATATCCGGGGCAGTATCTTACGGACTCGGTGTTGAAGATGGCGAAGGTTATATGAAAATCGGACTCATCGTATATTACGCGCTTGCAATCATTTCTACCTACATTTTAATTTCGGTAATTTATCTTACTGTCATTGTCAATTATTTTAACTTGATAGAAGAAAAAGAACACCGATATTTGTTTAAAAAAATAGAAGAAATATAATTGAAAATAATTGAATCTTATAACTTTAATATCTTAATTATGAAAGAGTTTTTTAAAATTGCATTTGCTACAATGCTTGGTGTTTTGATGTATTCTATTTTGGCGTCGCTTTTGTTCTTTTTTGTCTTAGGTATAATGATTTCGGCTATGGACACAAAAGGAACCACAATAGTAGAACCTAACTCGCTTTTAATGATAACTTTAGATGCTCCCATCAAGGACAGAGCATCTAACAATCCGTTTGATAATTTCAACTTTCAAAGCTTCAAAAAAGAAGGAGGACTTGCACTCAATGATATTATAAAGAATATTGACAAAGCTAAGACCGATGAAAACATCAAAGGAATATATCTTGATTTATCTACTTTAAATGCCGGAATAGCACAAATAGAAGAAATTAGAGAAGCGCTTATTAAATTTAAAGAAGGCGGTAAATTTATTTTTTGTCATGCCGACTATTTTTCGCAACTATCTTATTATCTGGCTTCAGTCTCTAATAATTTGTATCTTACCCCCACCGGAGGACTTGATTTTATTGGATTTTCTTTACAAGTAATGTTCTATAAAAATGCTTTTGATAAAATCGGCGTAGAACCGCAAATTATCAGACATGGCAAATTTAAAAGTGCCGTAGAACCATTTATGCTAAACGAAATGAGTCCGGAGAACACCGAACAATTGAAAACATATTTATTCTCTATCTGGAACCACTATTTGGGAAAAATCTCCATCTCTCGTAATATACCCGTCAATCATCTCTCGCAAATGGCTGACAGCTTGTCTATTGCTACTTCTAATGACGCTTTAAAATATAAACTTGTTGACGGATTAAAGTACAAAGATGAAATTCAAAAAGAACTTGCCACTCTCATGGGAACAGAAAGCCATAAAGATATAAAAGTTATTACCCTCGCCGATTATGACAACGCTATAATAGAAAATACAGAAGATTTTAAATTAATCCGCGACAAAGTAGCAATTATTTATGCCATCGGAGAAATCGGAATGGGAGAAGGAGATACATATAAAATAGGCGCCGAAGGACTATCAAAAACTATTCGTGAAGCACGCGAAGATGAAAATATTAAAGCTATCGTTTTGAGAATCAACTCCCCAGGCGGAAGCGCTCTAGCTTCAGAAATAATATGGCGAGAAGTAATGTTAGCCAAAGAAGCTAAACCGGTGGTCGTATCTATGGGAGTATATGCTGCCTCCGGCGGATATTACATCGCATGTGCTGCGGACAAAATTGTTGCTTGTCCTAACACACTTACCGGCTCTATCGGAGTATTTGGTATTCTTTTCAATGCAAAGCAACTACTGAACGACAAAATAGGAATAACTGTTAATACCGTAAACACAAATAAACACTCCGACATCGGGGCAATGTACAGAGCAATGCTGCCGGAAGAACAAAAATATATACAATTCTCCGTAGAAGATGTTTATGCTACTTTTATTCAACGAGTTGCAGACGGAAGAAAAATGACCACCGCACAAGTGGACAGCATCGGACAAGGACGAATCTGGAGTGGATTGAATGCCATAGAAATAGGACTGGTCGACACGTTGGGAACACTTCAAGATGCCGTAAACATTGCAGTAAAACTAGCTGATTTGAAAGAATATCAAACAGTAGACTTACCCGAACAAAAAGAAATGTTTGATGAAATAATGAAACAAATATCCACTGATGTGCGACTCAAATTCGCCGAAGCATTGTTAGGACAAGATATGCAAATATATCAAACGTTTAACGAAATACAACAATATCAGGGTATTCAAGCACGCATGCCGTTTTATTTTCAATTGAAATAAGAAGGAAAAAACAATAAAATTGTTACAACTTGCCAAAGTTTTCATCTTTGGCAAGTTTAAACTAAAACCATTACAAAATTATTTTTTAATACAAGATTGGAATGCGTGCAGACAGAAAACAGATAAAATTCCAAATATTGAGCTCGGCAAATATATTATTTGAAAAGCTTAAAGCTGTAGATATAAAGTCGTTAAACATCTCGGATTATACAAAATCATATTTACAAAAATATATTGAAGATTACAACTTTTATGCGTTTTTGTACTGTCAATTATTCTTGAAGATATTGGACAAAAATAACAAGCCATCATCGGACTCTGTATTTGTTGACTATGGCGGCGGATGTGGTATCTTATCGTATCTGGCAAAAGAAATAGGATTTTATAAAATAATTTATTCCGATATTTTTCTCCAATCGGTGGAAGATAGCAAAATTATAGCCGAAAAATTGGGTATAAAAATAGATTTTTTCATACATGGCGATATAGAACTCTTTGTAGAAACAATAAATAATTATAATATTAAACCCGATGTCATCTGTTCATTTGATGTATTAGAACATATTTACAATCCTCTGCTCTGGTTTGAAAAAATAAAAGAAGTAGATGCAAATTTCTTATTATTTTCTATGACAAGTGCAAACGGCAAAAATCCATTTATAAATTATAAATTTAAAAAAATACATAAATCGGCTGAAAATCAGAATCAAATAATTACTTCTGGTTGGAAAAAGCATTCTACTAATTTATCTTTTCTTTCGGAACGCAAAAAAATAATTCTCCAAAACTTCGCGGATTTATCCGAGTCAACGGTTAATGATCTCGCCATCAAAACACGCGGACTAAAAATAGAAGATATAAAAAAAGTAGTAGAAATTTATATAACAACAAAAAATCTTATATATACGCCTTCGCATCCTACCAACACATGTGACCCGTACACAGGTAATAGAACAGAAAATATTATAGATACCAACAACCTACAAAAATATCTATTAAAATTAGGATATCAAGCCGAAATAACAAATTCTTATTGGAGCTTCTCTAATAAAAAAATATTTAATCTTTTTAAATTCTTTTTAAATATTTTAATTTTTATTACAGGAAAATATTGTCTATTTTTTTCACCAAGTTATACAGTAGAACTAATAAAAGAATAAATTTAGCCACAAAATTTCATTAAAAATTTGTTTATAGTTTTTTTTATTATTATCTTTACGTTGACAAAATTATATACCTAAAATAAATTAAAGTTATGAAAAATAGAATTATTGTTTATCTACTGGCGATATCAATTATTGCCGGCTGCTCTAAGAACTATGATGATGCCGATTATTCTTTTGATTATGAAGAGTATAACGAATACTCCGGCGAAAGCTACAACGAGATAATAGAAAATCCTTTTATCTCGGTCTCTGACAATCCTATTTCTACATTCTCCATAGACGTAGATGGCGGTTCATATACCAATTCCAGACGTTTTATTAACGATGGAACAATACCGCCGGAGAATGCTATTCGGACCGAAGAGTTTATCAACTATTTTGCATATAACTATCCTGAACCTAACGATGAAACCCCATTCTACATAGGTGCCGAGCTTGCTGCATGTCCTTGGGAACCGAACAATAAGATATTGAAGATAGGAATAAAAGGCAAAAATATCAGCCGCGACAATTTACCGCCGGCTAACTTTGTATTCTTAATAGATGTCTCCGGCTCAATGCAAAGCGAAGATAAATTGGAACTTTTGAAAAACTGTTTCACGCTAATGGTAGAAGAAATGAGAAGCACTGACCGTATAGCCATTGTAACTTATGCAGGCAGCGACGCCATAGCTTTAGAATCAACTCTTTGTTCTAATAAAAATGACATCATCGCAGCAATAAATAAATTAGACGCAGGAGGATCCACTGCCGGCGCGAAAGGAATTAATACTGCCTATGAAATAGCCGAGAAAAATTTTATCCTAAACGGAAACAATCGCATAATAATAGGAACTGATGGTGACTTTAATGTTGGAATCTCCTCACAAGAAGAACTAATAGCTCTAATAAAGAAGAAACGCGAGAGCGGAATCTTTTTGACGACACTCGGAGTAGGGAGCGGAAACCTGAACGAAGGCATGTTAGAACAACTCGCTAACAATGGAAACGGCAATTTTGAATATATAGACAACATTGAGCAAGGTAAAAAAGTCTTTATTTATGACTATAACAGCTTTTATGCCGTAGCAAAAGACGTTAAACTACAAGTAGAATTTAGCACCGAAACAGTTGCAAAATACCGACTAATCGGTTATGAAAATCGTCTGTTAAATGACTCCGACTTCACTGACAACACCAAAGATGCAGGCGAATTAGGTTCTAATCAAACAGTTAGTGCATTGTATGAAATAGTGCCTACGCAAGAAAAAGCATCTAATGTTTTTACTATGCAGGTAAATTATAAACTACCGAACAGCGAAAGCAGTAACACTTTTTCCTTTAACTTAGAAAACAACAGCACCACTTTTGACGAATCCTCTGAAAATCTTAGATTTGCCACAACAGTCGCAGCTTTTGCACTGCTCATGCGAAAATCACAGTATATTAAAAATGTTACTTACGATGACGTCATCAGCTGGGCAAATAAAGCCAAAACTTACAACCCACACTACTACAAAGATGGATTTATAGAAGTAGTAAAAAAAGTAAAAGAGTTAAATAAATAAATAAATTAATATATAAAACGTATGAGAAAGATATTGGTTATAAGCATTTTATGCTTTTTCGCATTCAATTTGTTCGCACAAAAAGGAACAAAAGAAACAAAAGGAACAAAAGAAACTGTAACGTTTCAAACATCTGCACAATGTGAGATGTGCAAGACCGCAATAGAGAAAGAGCTAACTTACACAAAAGGTGTAAAAAAAGCTGTCCTAAACTTAGACGACAAAAAAGTGACGATCACATTCATGAACAACAAAACTGATGCTACGAAGCTAAAAAACATCATCGCAAAAATAGGTTATGATGCCGATGACATAAAAGCAGACCCCGAAGCTTATAAAAATTCGCCACAATGCTGCAAAAAAGCAGGTGACTGTAAAGACCATTAATAACACTAAAATGAAACAGATATTTCTTATTTTCGCATTGATAATTTCATATCTGCAAATCTTGGCACAAGAATATTTAGCCCCAATTCAAAATTCCGAAGACCTTTGGGGCTACATAGACGAAACAGGACAAAATGTTATTCCTTTTAAATATTTCTTCGCAGAAAATTTTAGTGAAGGAATGGCATACGTCTTCGAAACCGGAAATAATTACTCGTGTCTTAAAGCTTTTTATATAAATGCTAAAGGAGAGAAGGTCATAGATTTAAAAAATATTCAAGAAGCAGAAAAGTTTGACATGTGGGGAAGCTTTTTATTTGACAAAGGGAAATTTAATTTCAATCAAGGATTAGCACCTATTATTGATAAAAAAAATAAATGGGGATTTATTGATAAAACAGGTAAATTGGTTATTCCTTGTCAATATGACGAAGTCGGTTATTTTAGTGAAGACCTTTGCTACGCAGTAATGTACGGTAAAATGACCGGATACATTACAAAAGACGGAGCATGGAAAATTGAACTCGAAGACGAAAAATTTGAAAACACAGCTTGCTTCTATCGAGGAGAACCTTTCAAAAACGGATTAGCTAAACTCAGCAGCGTAGATAAAACCGGAATTTGCGACACTTATGAATCTATTATTATTGATAAAACCGGTAAAATAATCGTGCAAAATGCTAAAAATATAGGTAGCTTTAGTAAAATAACTAAAGACTAAAAATTGGCATCTTTCATAACTGCTTAAAAATAGTTTACACTTTTTTCTTTGCGAAACTCTGCGAAAAAATTGATAATCAAATATTTCACGCAGAGTCTCGCAAAAGTAAAAACGCAAAGTTTCGCAAAGAAGTGTAACCTAATAAATGAAACATGCCTAATTTAGCCATGTGTTTAGCTCGGAGTTGGGGTATCTTCGTATTTTTCCACCGATTTTATCGGAGGTTATTAATGTGAAACTCCTATCGGAGTTAAAAAAGATACAAATAATTTAGGGCATCTTTCATAACCGCTTAAAAGTAGTTTACACTTTTTTCTTTGCGAAACTCTGCGAGAAATTGATAATCAAATATTTCACGCAGAGTCTCGCAAAGGTAAAAACGCAAAGTTTCGCAAAGAAGTGTAACCTAATAAATGAAACATGCCAATAATTGATAGCGTAAAATAATGGTGACTAAACACGCTATTTATTTTATTTTCAAGTACTTATAAAATTCGTTTATTTATAATTTTGTATATACATTTTAAATGTTATATTATTGAAAATCAGATATATAAAAAAATATTTGTATATATGAAAAATCAGTAAATTTGAATTTTGGTCACTATTTTTATACGCTACCAATAATTTACAATCAGTTGAACTTGCCGCAACAAATAGATTTTTTAAAACCTTTCCATAAAAATTATTTTTATAAAAAAAGTTGTATTTTCGTAAAAAAATCTTATCTTTGTGAGATTAAAAACTTAAAATTTTAA
>DYQJ01000350.1 GCA_020719345.1 Draconibacterium orientale
GCTCGTGCAGTGTTATATTTCCGTCTAAAATATCATACGGCACATATTCTGCATTATCATAGTTTATGCTATATCTAGTTATCATGATAAAAGTTCCTTTTTGCTATATTTAAATATCCTCATCATCGTTTATATCCTCTAGAGTAAATTGTTCATACGTTGGTTCGGGCTGTGCAAAAGGTTTGCTTTGTTCCTTTTCTAATGGTACAAATTGCACGTTTTGCTCAAATGGCTCGTACTCGAATTTTTCATCTATCTCAAATTGTACTAGAGCCAGTGTCTGAGGGTAGTCTTTTACTTTTACTTCTTTAAGATTAGCACCTTTCCATCTATTAAAGTGTTTCTCTTTAAATGTATAGAACATTCTAGAACTATCACTTGCAGTTCTTTCATACTTATATAGCCACGCAAACAGTGGATATGTATCCTTTAATTGCCAAATAGCTCTCTTGTTAAATAGTATATAGTCTATAGGCACTGGCCAAAAATCCATTTTGCCCCATAGCATTGGTGTTAAATCTCTAATACAGTGGAAATTATCTATTCCATCTCTATCCGAGAAGAATGTCGTAGTTGTGTCATTAATCTTATAATAATAAGGAAAATCTGCTCTATTTATTTTATTTACATTTGGAATAAAGTATTTTGTTCTTTCTACCGAACAACGATAATATTCATCTTTATACTTATAGTTATATATAAATGTAGCACCACTATTTTTATATTTAAACCAATCTTCTTCTTCTCTAAGTACTTTAGTAGGGCCTAAACCTTTAGTAGTCATTGCATAGATTCTCTTTAAGTCCTTTATTATTATCTCTCGGCCTTTTTCAAACTGGCGTTCTGAAACTTCTATGGTACCCTCTATTTCTGTACCGAATTTATGTGCTCTTATATAGGGCAGTGTTATATCTTCAGTATGGTACCAGGAATTTAAATACATATTTAGATTAGTAGTATATGTAAGATTAAATGTTATTCTCGGTATAAATGAATATTTCATTTCTTTAATGAACTTCATCTTTTTAGCATATTCTACAGTTGGAGTATCCGTATTTACATTAAAGTATCTACATTGCTCCCTTAGATTCTGGTCTTTAATCTCTCTAGCCTCTTTATTGAACATTTTTTATCCTTTTTTTAATATTATAACATAAGTATTTAAAATTTTTACTTTTACGTTTCACGTATTAATGGTTTATTATTATGCATGAATCCTTAACTATATTTTACCGTATTGCTAAATGGCATTGTCTTGCTAAATGGCATTGCCTTGCTAAATGGCCTTGCCTTGCCTTATTAAATATAATGCCAATGCCATTGCCATTGCCATTGCCATATTGTATAGGTATATGCAGGGCAATGCCATATACAATATGGCATTGGCAATGCCATTGCCATGCCATGCTTGTGATACAGTGTTGTTGTGGTGTTATATATTTTTTAATATTAAAAAAGTGATATGACTGACTTAATTTACCCGACAGTTGTTTTGAGCTATTCTGTGAACCTTTATTCTTAATTTTACTTTTTAGCTTACATTTGGCTTATCTACAGTGTTTTATTACTTTATAAGTCGAATGGAGAATCAATAAATTATTTCATAAAATTTATTTTTACAGTGTTTTTATTTTTACGTTGATGTTTTCTTTTTTTCTACACTCTAAAGAACGTTTTTATATATAGCCGGGAGGATTGAATGAAAAATTGACTATATTTTTTGACTCTTTGTTTGATCGATGTGATTCATAATTCTTAAAAACTTTTTACAGTGTTGTTACACTGGATAGTTTTTGTTTTCACACTATTCTAAAAAGTGCTTTTCTTGTTATGAAACGTAGTTTTAACATTCAATTATGTACTTGTTGTCAACTATACAGTCGTTTGCTTTTTAAAAATTTTTGTTGCAAAAAATTTTTTAAAAATTTCGAACTGACAGTACACTGTATAGTTTTGATTGAGGGCGTATATATATATATAAGATTATTCATAAACATATATATATATATAAAAATAACGCTGCAATGGTCCATAAAGTTCACTGTAAGTCACTAAAATTTGGCTATAAAACGCTGCAGAGGTCTGAAAGTTCATCAGTGAAACACTACTTTGGAATGTTAGTTTTTTGACTTTCCAGAGAGGCAATGGCTGCAATGCTAGAAAAAAACATCTATCCTCTTGCCCCTAATTTTTTTTCGTACCAATAATTAAATCCAATTTGGTGCGACCTTTTTCACTAAATTTGGTTACTCTAAGTCATTAGTCAATATGAATTAATTTTGCGTATTCGTGATTGTAATAAACATTTTTTTCAAGCCCTTAGGTCAGAAAAAAAGCGTTGCTGGTTTTTTACCCAACAGAGGGGTTAAATTCACTGCAAAAGCAAGAAATTTCTATCAAGCAAGGGATTTGGAGTTGTGGAGCTCACTTTAAGTCAATGGCAATGGCAATGGC
>DYQJ01000110.1 GCA_020719345.1 Draconibacterium orientale
TATATATGAAAAATCAGTAAATTTGAATTTTGGTCACTATTTTTATACGCTACCGAAATATTATCCCAAATTGCTGTCAAATCTCCTTCATCTGTCTTTTTTTTATATTTTAGCTCTTGAAAAATTCTGCCGAAATCTTGTTCTATTCGTCTGTAAGTCGGTAAAAATAATGTAGGTATGTCAAAGTCAAAATTATATTGTTTATATTTGAGTTCTAAAATATCTTGAATTATATTTTCTAAAATGCTTTCCGAAATAGAGTGTTCAAATGCAAATTTCTTAATCTTAAAAGAACTTTTTAAATCCATTAATTTGTTTTCTTTTAACAAAATACGTAATCCTTTATTAATAAAATCTTTGTAAATAGGGTATTTTTCTGACATAGTTCTTATTTGATATGGCGTTATTGAATGCGACACATAAAGTCTGTCCACTGTATATTCTTTTCCAGAAATAGTCATACTAATGCTCTGAAAATCATATTCACTTAATTTGTCCCATTGTTTAGACAAGAAGTAGAAAATCAATCTAAGTAAGACTGTTTTGCCCTCACCGTTTTCTGCCACAATTATAATCTTATTATCTTCAAGTTTAATATAATAGCTATTTATTCCCCACAATTTTTCAATCTTTATACTTGTTATCATTGTTTTTAATTATATTATTATCTATTTTTTAGTTACTTATAACATTTCTATCCCCCTCATTTCCTATAAAAATACAATTGTAATATTTACAATCTCAATTCTCACGTAATATAAGCCACAATAAATGTAAATACCAATATTAAAAATATCATATTGTTACTGCTAAGCTTTTTAAGGAAAGCATAAATTTTGTTAAGATTAGTCCCCGTAAAAAGCACAGCCAAAATAATAAAAATAAAATAATAAAAACAAATATTTGTCAATAAATAAAAATATTTTTATTTTTAATTACAGATTTCATAACTTTAAAAAAATAGTCTAATCTTCTTAACTCACATGTAGCAACGTTTTAATATCTTGATAATGGCTCGTTTGTAAGTAATAGCTTCATTTTTATATTATTAATATAATGTATTAATTGGAGGTAAATGTAAATAAAAAATAATTAATTTTAACTATTTGCATATTTTCTATCCTATTCTTTTTTCTGATATTTTGGGTTTATATTTTTCAAAAAAAGCATCGTGGCAAGCTGCTATTTTCTAACACGCTTAATCTACGAAAAGGCATCATAACAATTTTAAAATTTATATTTTGTTGGTATAATTTTTTGAAATTCGTCTAAAGCCATTTCAGAAAAAGATTAAAATATCAACTTATTTTAGCCCAGTCAATATTTTGTGTTCGTTTTAGCTTACGAAATTGTTTTAATATTACGTCGTGTTCATCTTTTTTTATTTCTGGGTCTGCGTCTAAGAGATTATTTACTACTTCTCTTGCGTGTTGCAGTATAGCTTGGTCTTTAACTATATTTGCTATTCTAAAATTAAAACCTGCTCCAGATTGTAGAGTTCCATCTATGTCTCCGGGTCCTCTTAGTTTGAGGTCTACTTCGGCGATTTTGAATCCGTCATTTGTCTCCACCATTGTTTGCAATCTTTTTTTTGCTTCTTTGCTAAGTTTGAAAGATGTCATTAAAATGCAAAATGACTGCTCTGCTCCTCTTCCTACTCGTCCTCTAAGTTGGTGTAACTGTGAGAGTCCAAAACGTTCGGCACTTTCTATGAGCATGACTGAGGCATTCGGAACATTTACTCCCACTTCTATTACTGTTGTGGCAATCATAATTTGTGTTTGTCCTTTGACAAATAATTTCATCGCTTTTTCTTTTTCTTCGGGTTTCATTTGTCCATGCACTACACTGATAGCGTATTCGGGTGGCGGAAAGGCGCGAGAAATACTCTCCAGACCGTCTTCTAAGTCTTTGTAATCCATGTTCTCGGATTCTTTAATTAACGGGTAAACAATATAAACTTGTGTGCCTTTAGCTATTTGTTCTTTTAAAAATCCGAATACTCTTAGCCGTTTGTTTTCAGTAATATGTAATGTTTTTACTAATTTTCGTCCAGGTGGCATCTCGTCTATGACCGAGATGTCCAGGTCTCCATATATTGTCATTGCTAATGTTCGCGGTATTGGTGTGGCTGTCATGACGATGACATGTGGTGGCGTACTATTTTTTTGCCACATTTTAGAGCGCTGTGCTACTCCGAAACGGTGTTGCTCGTCAATAATGGCAAGTCCGAGATTTTTGAACTGCACCACTTCCTCTATTATGGCGTGTGTTCCGACTAATATATTTATTTCGCCGGTTTGTAAAAGTTCTAATATTTCTCTTCTCGCTTTTGTGCGAGTGGAACCTGTTAATAATCTTATATTTAGTAGTAAGCCCTCGGTATTTTCTATTAATGTTAAATAATGTTGTTGTGCCAAAATCTCGGTAGGCGCCATTATGCACGTTTGAAAATTATTGTCTATCGCCAGCAGCATACTCATCAAAGCAACTATAGTTTTTCCGCTTCCTACATCTCCTTGTAGCAGTCTGTTTGCTTGTTTTCCGCTTCTGAGGTCGGCTCGTATTTCTTTGAGAACTCTTTTTTGTGCGTTTGTCAGTTCAAATTTTAAACAGTTTTTGTAAAAGAAATTAAAAATATCTCCTACTTTTTCAAAGACAAACCCTCTGGTATTATTTCTACGATTAAGTTTGTGTCTTAATATGCTTAGTTGATTATAAAAAAACTCTTCAAATTTTAATCTATATCGGGCTTTAATAAGCTGTTCTGGGTCTTTCGGAAAATGTATATTAACAATGGCATCTTGTAAGTTCATCAGTTCTAATTTGGCAATTAAATAGGCGGGTAGACTTTCGTTTATTTTTGCGGGCATCGCTTTAAACAATTCGTTTAAATATTTGCATATATTTTTTGATGTCAAAAAAGCCGTCTTCATTTTTTCGGTAGTAAAATAGTCGGGCTGTAGCGGGGTTTGTTTTTTTGTCTTATAATGTTCATACTCTTCTATTTCGGGATGTGCCATCGTAATTACATTTCTAAACTCGGTAGGTTTTCCAAAAATCACATATTCTGTGTTTGGTTTTATTTGTTGCCGTACCCATTTTATTCCTTTGAACCAGACTAATTCTATGGTTCCTGTTTCGTCAAAGAACTCGGCATGCAGACGTTCTTTTGTCTTTTCGCCGCTTGTGACAAAAGTTGCCATTTTGCCTTTTATTTGAATATTAGCCATATCTGAGGTAACTTCAGATACTTTATACAATTTGGAACGGTCAGTATATTTGTAAGGATAATAATTTAACAAGTCTTCATAGGTGAAGACCATCGCTTCCTCATTAAAGACTTTTGCTTTTCTTGCGCCTATTCCTGGTAAATATTTTATCTCCGTTGACAAAAAATTATCTATCATTATTTGCTAAGATTTAAAATAAATAACTATTTCTTTAAAGAAGAAAAAAAGATGAAATTTCGTTATTTCCCATTTTTTATATCCTCGTACTCTTTTAATTTCAAATAAACTTTCAAAGCTACCCATGCGTCTGTAGCAGCATATCTTAGTTGCGCTTCGGAGAGTATATCTGCTTCCCAATTAGATACTTGCTGATTTTTAGATATTTTGTGTCCCAGCACAATACCAGAGATACTTCTCAGTCCTTGATTTTCTATACCAAAATTTTTAACATAGCTTTGCAAATCAACAAAAGCTTTATGCTTGAAGTCATTAATTTTTCGCAAAGCCCCTATATCATCTTTGAGTGCTACTCCGACTTTGATAATATTTTCAGTGGAGAGGATTTGTATCAGTTCCGGTGGCAGTCCTATATGATGTATTCTAAAAAGAAACGCTTGTTCTTCAGTAGCCAATTGTAATAAAGCCACTATATTACGTTGTCCTTTATGAAATGCGGGACGTGTTTCGGTATCAAAACCAATCACTTTTTGCACAGATAGAAAATCTACGGCAATTCTTAGGTCTTCGGAATTTTCTATGGTAAATATGTCACCATTGAAAGTTATTAGCGGCAACTCATGCACCCCTTCCTTTGTGATATTTTTTACAAACATTTTTTTTCACTTTAATCATTTATACACTATCTGTCTTTATTTCCGGCTTTATTTCTACAGGTGTCGGTGGCATAATTTTTTTGAAATAATCAAAATTTCTGCTGTTCTCTATCGGAACTCTTATATAATATTTCTTTTTTGTGGTATTTGTTAGCGTTTTAGAACGCAACCATTGATTTAAGTCTTTAAATACTTTATAATTAGTGTTATTTGCCTTAGCAAAATCAATTAAATTAGATATTGTTGAGTCTATTTCTAACGTCTTGGTCTTTATTGTAGGATATAAATCTTTATCGCGAAAGACAAACCCATAGTTACGCGGATTTTTCATTATCAACTTGTAAGCAACTATTCGGTACACATATCTTCCAGTTTCCGAGTTTAAAAGCAAATCATAGTAATTATCAACCTTCTGAGTTTCTATTTCTTTGTTCAGCGCGCCGCCGCCCATATTGTAGGATGCTGCCACCAGAGTCCAGTTTTTATATTTTTTATATGCGTTCAAAAGATATTCGCATGCTGCCTGCGTTGATTTTTCTATGTCATATCGTTGGTCTATCTCGGTAGTTATTTCTAATTTGTACTCTATTCCGGTGGCTTTAAGAAATTGCCAATATCCTGCGGCGCCTGCCGGTGAAACAACATTTTTTAATCCGCTTTCGGCAACAGCAAGATATTTGAAATCATCGGGAACACCGTTCTTTGCTAAGATAGGTTCTATTATCGGAAAATAGCGGTTCGCTCGCTTGATATACAACAGTGCTTCGGAGTGCCAATACATTGTCTTCATGAGCTCCATATCTAAACTTTCGCGGACATCGTAATTATCTACCGGTATCTTCTCGCCTGCAAAATCCACGTCACTTGGAATTATCGGTGCGTAAACAACATAATTATTGTTTATAGTGTCTTGATATTTATTATCAATTTCATCGGTTTTCGAGAAACTGAACAGCTTTATTATAAACAATATAACTCCCATCACTAAGATGCCATACGATACTTTTATAATCAAATTTCTAAACTCCATATTATTAAATCTTTTTTTCTCCATAATTACTCAACTAATTTGGCAAAAGTAAAAAAAAAAAATTAAATACAAATTTTTATTTTTTTCTTTTTTAAATAAAAAAAGCAATTTTTAATAAGTTATTTATTATCAATATTCTATAAAAATAATTTTTGGCTGTTTTATTTTTTTTACGAAAAAAAGAAATTTTAATTACTAAAAATTTTGATTTTCAAAATAAAATATCTATTTTTGCAAAACAATAAAACACACGAGATATAGGGACCACAGAGTCCCTATTTTAATATAAAAAATTTAAGCTTTGAAAATAGATAAAAGTATAGTAGAAAATTCGTTGTCAGAGCTCTTGTCACTGACCGATATTTTTTTGGTGGAAATAAAAATAATAGATAATTCCAAAAAAATAATAATAAAAATAGACAAGATGACTAACATCAGCTTGGTTGATTGTGCCGAAGTGCATAGAGGATTGTACCCGAAGTTAGAAGCACAATATCCAGATTTTGAATTAGAGGTTTCGTCCCCCGGACTTGATGCTCCGTTCAAAGTTATGCAACAATATCTTAAAAATGTAGGACGTCAAGTAGAAATAACTACTGACCAGGAAATGCATTTTGTGGCAATATTAAAAGAGGTAAAAACAGATACTAATGAAATAGTGGTAGAGAAAAAATCCAAAATAATACAAGAGGAGACTATTAGTATTAGTGCGATAAAAAAAATAAAAACAGTAATATCTTTCAAATAAAATATAAAATGGAGACTCTAAGTTTAACAGACACTTTTTCTGAGTTTAAAGAACTTAAAAATATAGACCGTGCCACAATGATGCGTGTCTTAGAAGATGTCTTTCGTAGTCTATTGAAAAAAAGATTTGATACCGATGAAAATTTTGATATCATCATAAATATAGACAAAGGCGACTTTGAAATATGGCGGAACCGTATTATAGTGGATGACAGCAAATTGACTGACGCTAACAAGCAAATAAGAATAAGCGACGCCCTACTATTAGTACAGGATTGCGAAGTAGGAGAAGAAATAACCGATGAAGTGAAATTACCCGATTTTGGTAGACGCGCTATTTTATCGTTGCGGCAAAATCTAACTTCTAAAATATTGGAATTAGAAAAAGATAATTTGTACAATAAGTACAAAAGCCGAATAGGTGAAATTGTGACTGCTGAAGTCTATCAAGTGTGGAAAAAAGAAATAATGGTCTTAGATGACGAGGGCAACGAATTGATTTTACCTAAGATGGAACAAATTCCTACGGACAACTACCGAAAAGGTGACTCCATTCGTTCAGTGGTATTTAAAGTAGAGATGCGAAATGGAACTCCCGTAATTTTGCTCTCCCGAATAGCGCCAATATTTTTAGAACGACTTTTTGAATTAGAAGTTCCCGAAATATTTGACGGACTGATAACTATTAAAAAAATAGTTCGCGCAGCAGGAGACCGAGCTAAGGTAGCCGTAGAATCGTATGATGACCGTATCGACCCTGTCGGAGCATGTGTGGGAATGAAGGGGTCGCGAATACATGGTATCGTCAGAGAGCTGCGAAACGAAAATATTGATGTAGTTAATTTTACTAATAATATATCATTGTATATACAACGAGCTTTGAATCCGGCTAAGGTCAGCTCTATCAAAATCTTTGAGAAAGAGAAACGTGCCGAAGTATATTTGAAACCCGAAGAAGTGTCTAAAGCAATAGGGAAGGGAGGGATAAATATTAAGCTGGCATCACAGCTTACTGGATACGAATTGGACGTGTACAGAGAAGTAGAAGACGGCGAAGAAGACATAGACTTAGAACAATTTGCCGACGAAATAGAAGGTTGGATAATAGATGAACTAAAAGCCATCGGGTGCGACACTGCAAAAAGTGTGTTAAACCTCTCTATTAGCGAACTTATTAACAGAACTGACCTCGAAGAAGAAACAGTGAAGGAAATTCTTGCCGTATTGAAATCTGAATTTGAGGAAAATTAATTCGTGTTTTTATAATTTATTTAGTTAAAAAGTCATATTACTTTATGAAAGAGACAGACAATAGCAACAATATTAAAAAGTTAATCAAAGTAGCTAAGGAGCTCAGTGTAGGCACTACTACTATTACTGATTTTTTGGCATTAAAAGGGTTTACCATAGATGCAAAAAATCCCAACGCGAAAATTACCGATGAGCAATATATACTTTTGCTCAAAGAATACAGTCCAGACAAGATTTTAAAAACTGAATCACAAAAAATCTCCGTCCAAAAAAATAAAACATCTATCAGCTTAGACAACGTGGAATTAAAGAAAAATAATCTTAAAGAAGAAAAAGACGACGTCCTTATTATTAAGGATAGCAATGTTACTGACAACATAGTCAAACAAGAGAAACGAGAAGTAAGGGTCATTGGCAAAATAAACCTGGATAAGTTTAAAAATAATAAAACAGAGGACAAGAAGAAAAAAGAGATTATTTTAAAGAAAGACAAAGCCGAAACTCGTAACAATTATTCGCGACAAGAATCTAATAACAGAGAACTCTCCAACCGGACAAAGAGTGTAGAAAAACAAGAAGCGACTTTGGAAAAACAAAAAAACGTTAACGAGCAAATTGTCATTACCGAGCAACAGCAAAAAACTGAAGTAATTAAAACCGAAGCTGATAACAAAGACGACAATAAAGTCTCCACTTTGACAAATTACACTGACCACGAGAATGATATTAAAGTTGTTGGTAAAATTGACCTCGATGCCCTGAATCAAAAAACACGTCCCGCGAAAAAAACCAAAAAGCAAAAAGAAGAAGAACGAATAGAACGCGAGAGACAAAAGAAAGAATCGGCTAAAAAACTTAAATTTAAAGTCGTCGATGATGAAGAAGATGATGTGTTCTTGCCTAAGCTTAAAAAAATAGACACCATTGCAGGTAGTGGAAAAATAGAGACCGCATACGAAATAGAACGAAAAAAGAAGGGGAGTGCTAAAAAATCAGAAGGTATAGAGGATGAAGAAGAACTCCTAAAAGGAAAAAAGCGAAGACGCAAACGTATAAACAAAGAACTGGTAGAAGTAGATTTTGAAACAGCAGCACCTGTAAGTAAGCCCGTTACAGAAACAACCCAAGTAAAAAAGAAAGCAATTCTTATTAAAAAGAACGCTATCAAACCTAAGTTGAAAAAAGAACCGGCTAAGCTAAAGAAGAAAAACCAAAAAATAGACTCTGAAGATAAGGACATTCAAAAACAAGTAAAAGAAACATTAGCAAGACTTACTACAAAATCAAAGAGTAAAGCTTCTAAATACAGACGTACAAAGCGCGAAGAAATTCGTACCAAGATAGAGAAAGAACAAGAAGAAAAGGTTATTAACGAAAAAATACTGAAAGTAACCGAGTTCATCACAGCAAATGAACTTGCCAATATGATGGACATTCATGTAAATCAAATCATCTCTACTTGCATGGACTTATCAATACCGGTAGGTATTAATCAACGATTAGACAAAGAAAAGATTAGCATTCTATCAGACGAGTTTGGTTATCAAGTAGAATTTATAGAAGAGGTAATTCCCGAAGAACAAGACAGCGAGGAAATAGACAGCGACGAAAATTTGATTATGAGACCACCTATCGTCACCGTTATGGGACACGTAGACCACGGTAAAACTTCTTTATTAGATTATATACGAAAAACTAATGTCATCGCAGGTGAAGCAGGAGGAATTACGCAACACATTGGAGCTTACAATGTACTTCTGCCCGATGGAGAAAAAATAACTTTCCTTGACACACCTGGACACGAAGCGTTCACATCTATGCGCGCAAGAGGAGCAAAAGTAACAGACATCGCCATTATTGTGATAGCCGCAGACGACAGTATCATGCCGACAACAGTAGAAGCTATTAATCATGCACAAGCTGCAAATGTTCCTATTGTATTTGCTATTAACAAAGTAGATAAAGCTGCTGCAAATCCGGAAAAAATAAAAGAAGGACTTGCTAATATGAATCTCCTCGTAGAAGACTGGGGAGGAAAATACGGTTCCGTAGAGATATCTGCCAAATTTGGTAAGAATGTAGACAAACTCATGGAACGTGTGCTTTTTGAAGCAGAAATGTTAGAGCTGAAAGCGAATCCTAAAAAAAGTGCCAAAGGAACAATAATAGATGCTCTGCTTGACAAAGGAAAAGGATTTGTTTCTACTGTCCTTGTCCAGAACGGAACATTAAAAAGCGGAGACTTTGTACTTGCAGGACAATATTACGGTAAAATCAAAGCTATGTACAACGAACGCGGTAAAAAAATACATGAAGCAAGTCCTTCGGAACCTGCATTAATACTCGGACTTAACGGAGCGCCTGTAGCAGGAGATATTTTTACTGTTCAAAAGAACGAACGCGAAGCGAAAGAAAAAGCTAATTACCGTCAACAAATACAACGCGAGATGACGCTTAAATCTCAAAAACATCTCACGCTTGACGAAATAGGACGTCGTATCGCAATAGGGGAATATAAAGAAATTAATTTGATAGTCAAAGGAGATGTCGTTGGTTCAATAGAAGCGCTTGGAGACTCATTTATTAAGCTCTCTACAAATGAAATACAAGTTAATGTCAGACACCGAGCAGTAGGACAAATATCTGAAAACGATGTGCTACTTGCCTCTGCTTCTAAATGTATCATCATCGGATTCCAAGTAAGACCTTCGGCGGCAGCTAAGAAACTTGCAGAAAAAGAAAACATTGAGATACGTCACTATTCCATAATTTACGACGCCATCAACGACCTCAGAGATGCGATGGAAGGTATGCTCTCCCCTGAAATGAAAGAAGAAATTATTGGAACAGCAGAAATAATTAATATCTTTAATATCAGCAAAGTAGGTAATGTAGCAGGATGTGTAGTTAAAGACGGTAAAATTGTTAGAGACTCCAGAATCAGAATTATCAGAGACGGTATAGTGGTGCATACGGGAAATCTCGGCTCACTAAAACGTCATAAAGATGATGCTCGCGAAGTCTTAAAAGGATTTGACTGCGGATTAAATATAGATAAATTCAATGATATACAAATAGGTGACCTCATAGAATCGTTTCACATGAAAGAATATAAAAAGACACTATAATTTTTAAATCTTTTCATTTTGCAAAGGGCAGTATTTATAAATGAGTTCTCATTTTAAATAACGCCCTTTGTTTGTTTAATTTTAATTTCTTCTTCCGTATGAAAAAAATAATACTTATACTTTTGGCATTTGTTACGATAATTGCAGTAACAATAAATTGTAATTCGGAAAATAAAAAGCACACCGACAATAAAGATTCTTTAACTTTTCATGCTACTGTTTATGAAATGGACTCTACAAAAATTATTGTAGGAGCAGAGCAAATAGATAAATACTTAGAACTAATACGTGATAAAAATGTAGCACTTGTAGTTAATCAAACAGCTACAATCGGACAAACTCATCTGGTGGACACATTACTAAAATTAAATATCAATATACAAAAAGTCTTTGCACCCGAACATGGTTTTAGAGGAGAGATAGATGCAGGAGATAAAGTTAATTCGGAAACTGACGAAAAAACTAAAATTAAAATAATCAGTATCTTCGGCGACAAAAAGAAACCTACAGCAGACGACCTTAGCGACATAGATATAGTTATTTTTGATATTCAAGACGTAGGAGCAAGATTTTATACTTACATCAGCTCAATGCACTATGTAATGGAAGCGTGTGCCGAGAACAACAAAAAATTCATCGTATTAGACCGTCCAAACCCTAACGGAGACCAAGTAGATGGACCTTTGAGAAAAGATGGATACGAATCTTTTGTCAGTATGCACAAAATACCGGTGGTGCATGGACTAACAGTTGGAGAACTCGCTAATATGATAAATGGAGAAAAGTGGCTAAAAAACAAACAGATATGCGATTTAACTGTCATCACTTGTCTTAATTACTCTCATAAATCTAAATATTCGTTACCCATAAAACCATCACCTAATTTGCCTAATGATATAGCGGTGCGTTTGTACCCCTCGCTGTGCTTTTTTGAAGCTACAAATATTAGCATCGGAAGAGGCACTACTTTTCCTTTTCAAGTACTCGGCTATCCGGATCCCAAATTTGGAGACTTCACTTTCACACCGCAAGATATTCAAGGGATGCAAACAAATCCTTTGCAGGAAGGAAAATTGTGTTACGGTAAAGATTTGAGAAACGAAGATGTAAATATTAAATTTACTTTAAAATACATAATAGATTTTTATAAGATATATGGTGCGGACGAGTTTTTTAGCCGCGAAAAATGGTTCAATTTACTTGCCGGTAACTCGGAGCTCTTAGCACAAATTAAAAAAGGCATGTCCGAAGAAGAAATAAAAAAATCTTGGACAGAAGACCTTAATACTTACAAAAAAATTCGCAAGAAATATCTATTGTACCAAGATTTTGAATAGATTATTGATAAAGAAAAATTATAATTTGAACGTTCATAAACTTTGTATTCTTTGAAAATCAAAATAATCATACCATAAAATAATAAGATATGGAAAATAAAGAAAATAAAGAACTCACTAAACAGGATATTTTGGAGTTATTGGAGCAGCAAACAATTACATTTAATCAACGCTTAGAAGCTGGCAGATTGGCAGACGAAGCACGAAGACAACAAGAAGCCGAAACACGAAGACAAGAAGCCGAAACACGAAGACAAGAAGCCGAA
>DYQJ01000351.1 GCA_020719345.1 Draconibacterium orientale
TGCGACGAAATGTGGTACGGTATAGAAGTTCAAGGCGACCCCACAAAATCGCAATACGATTCTCAAAATAATAAAGGGTTGGTATATTTAAGTGGTGCCACAATTGAAAATGCAAATTATGCAATAACCTCATTTAATGGTGGTATAATACAAGCTACAGGGGCTAATTTCTACAACAACTATTTAAGTGTAAAATTAGATGCTTGGACAAACCCCGGAACATACTCTTTGTTAAATAAAACTTATTTTACCAATTGTAACTTCGAAATTAATAAAGCAGAGTTAAATAATGGACACAACTGGATGAACTCATTTATTTATGCATATAATAATGGAGGTAATTTAAAATTAAATGGAAACACCTTTAAAAATACAAACCAAAATTGGAGTTCCGGTAATTTAGGTAAAGCTATATATTTAAACTCTTCGACTGCCGAAGTAAATTACAGATGCAAAATAATAACACAATACGGCGAAGAATGCCCCGTAAATGAACGCGATTATACAGAGTTTAATAATTTAAGTTTCGGAGTTTATTCAACAGCAAGTACTGCTTCTGCTGTAAAAATAAACGAATGTATTTTTAATAATAATGTACGCGATATTAGTATTCTTGGTGCTACAAATACCGCTACTATTACAAAAAACACTTTTAATGCCGGTTCTCCTTTTACTAATTATGTTTCTCTTTACTCTGTATATTTTTATAATAGTACCAACTACACTGTAGAGGAAAATATATTTAATGGTAATAGCGTTTCCGATGTTGGTGTATATGTTAACCGATCAGGTTCGGCGGCTAACGAAATTTACAAAAACTCTTTTAATGCCTATACTCGCCAAGCCAACTCTTCGGCTACTGTAGCTTATAACAAAAATAGTAATTTCGTTTATGGAGACCCATATTATACTGGGTTTGTAGGTCTCCAATTCCATTGCAACAATTACACTAACTACAACTATGCAATGGCTATTGTTGATGGCAATATGCGTAAAGACCAGGGAAACAATAGTACCACAACTACCGAGCTTGCCGGTAATACTTTCGACCATTTGGGAACAACACCAGAACGCGACTTTTTTGTTGATGGCACCATAGTTTCGAGCTTAAAAATTCCGCAATATAATTATTACCAACACAATACTGCTATTGCCAAAATTTTAAGCTATTCAAGTAATGTGACTCCTTATACTATTCCAATACCTTATGATGAAAATGCCTGTCCATCACATATTAGCACAGGAGGAGGAGGCTTTGTTGGAGGCTTTAGTATGTTAGCTACAAAAGCTACTGTTGAAACACTCGATGCCCAAATAAGTACCGAAGAAAACGACTTAAAAACTTTGGTAGATAACGGAAACACAGGTATATTGCTTAGCCAAACCGAAACAGCTACCAACAATACTTTTGCCGAACTAAGCAATAAAATAAAACAAAGCAAAGGGTATATTAGCGACCAAGTGGCTACCGAATACTTAAACAGTAATGTAGAACAAGACTTTGTAAAAGCAAACACTCTTGTAAAAATATCGCCATTGCCCGAAAAAGCAAAAGCCGAACTCGAAAATAGCAATATAAACGAAACCCTTAAATACATAGTTTTGCAAAACCAAAATGGTAAAAACATTAGAGAGCAAAAAGAACTTGCTATTGCTAATAAAAAACATTCTCGCCAAATGTTAATTAGAAATGCTATACAAGAAGCATTATTAGATACAATAAACGAAAAAACCGACAGTGTAATAGAATTTCTAAAAACAAGAAACGAATTAGCAAATCGCTACACTTTGGTATCGTTAATTATAAAACAAAACAAATTAAACGATGCAAGAAACGAATTATCGAACTTATCCTCAACAAAATACCAATATAACAACGACGACCAAGACGAAATAGATAATTTTGTTAATTTGCAAAACATAATAATGCAAATAAAAGAAAACAACGATACTATGTACAAAGTTATAGTTGAACAAAATTTGAATTTCTTAAACAACTTGGCTGCCGATAGTAATTCTGTTTTGCAAACTACTGCTTGGAATTTATTAGAAAATGCCGAAATAGCTAATTTTACCGAAAAAGTAATACTGCCACAACCAAACACAAATAAAACTGCAAAAATAGAAAGAATTAAACCCTTTTTCGGAAAACACAATGGTTTAGAGCCTTTAATTAATATTTATCCTAATCCAGCAAAAGACTATATAACAGTAGAATATGCAATGTTAGATAAAGGCGATGCTGTAACAATAGGAATATACGATATGCAAGGCAAATTAATAAAACAAGTAAATTCTGATAACCAAATAGATGTTTTAAAAATAGACATAAGCGACCTACAAGCTGGTTATTACAATGTTCAATTTGTATCTTCATTGCAAGGAAACTATACAGTAAAAATAAACAAACAATAGTTTAAACTATAAAACA
>DYQJ01000111.1 GCA_020719345.1 Draconibacterium orientale
TTGAAAATAAAATAAATAGCGTGTTTAGTCACCATTATTTTACGCTATCAATAATAAAGGTTCTTCAATGATTTTTGTAGAAAATTAATTATCACGCAAAGACGCAGAGACGCAAAGCAAATTAAATCAATATTTTAAAACTTTGCGACTTTGCGTGAAAATCACAAATATTATTTAAGAACTAATAATAAATTATAACGTTATGTATTTAGCACCACTTAATTATGATAGATATTTCAAAAAGATATTTTCAGATTTGGATATTGCACAACGATTTTTGGAAGATATTCATCACAAAATAACCGATGACGCAGTAGTAGTGGAGTTGGCAGTTAAATAATAAGCAGCTTAGTATATAAATAAATATTTACTCATAACTTACTTAGGACTATTTTTTTATTTTAAAATGAACAAAAAATATTTTTTCATGTTTTGGTTTTGGGTGATAGCAGCTTGTCTGCACGCCCAAAATTTTACAAGAGTCACCAGCACCACCGGTAAATACGGATACGTTGATATACAAGGAGATACAATAATTAAAGCCGAGCATTTTTATGCTGAAGAATTTTCCGAAGGAATGGCATTAGTTAAAAATAATTTGACCTTCAAAATTATTGATACACTTGGAGAACTGTATGACATCTCCGAGCTTAAATATAATGACAAGTTCAAATTTGATATAGGCGAAAATAATACAGGATTACCCGTAATAGTTAAAATCTGGGAATGCGTTTTTTATAATGAAAAAGCCGAAGCCGTATTAAAAATCCCATATCATGATGCGGAATCGTTTGTCAATTCGCAAGCAAAAGTAATACTCGGACAAAAATATAACTTCATTGACAAAAACGGAGTCCTCCTCGACCAATGGAAAGATATAACCGACCAAAATTATAAAGCCGTAAAAAGCAACGACAAATACGGATATATTAACACAAAAGGCAAACTCGTTATTGATTATCAGTTTGTTAAAGCGAGAGATTTTAAAGACAGCATCGCAATAGTAGGTAACGAAAATAAATGGGCAGTAATAAATACAGAAGGAAAAATTATTTCCGAATGGTACGACTATTTGTCTGACTTTTATCAAAATGTTGCCGTATATTCTTTATACAAAAAATACGGATTTATTAATAAGCAAGGAAAGATTGTCTCCGAAGGTTACACAAAAATAGAAATTATTAATGAAGACCTTTTTTTAGTCCACAACTTAGACAAAGTCGCTTTTACGAACAGCAACGGAAAATTGATTACCGACTGGTTTGAGCAACAATATGGATTTAATAAAAATTTATGTAAAGTTAAAAAAGCAGACAAATTTGCTTACATTAATAATCTGGGAACTATAATCATCGGATGGTACGACAGCATTGCCGACTTTAATGATGGAATAACAAAAGTTAAAAATAAAGACAAATATGCGATTGTCAACCAAAACGGCAATTTGATTAGCGACTGGTACCAATATATTGATAATTACAGCGATGCAATGGCTATAGTTTCTCAAAACAATAAATACGGATATTTGAATAAAGAGGGAAAACTTATTATTCCTTGTACCTTTGATAATGCAAAGCCATTTGTGCAAGGAATGGCAATAGTTGTTACTAACGAAAAATATGCTTATATTGATAAACAAGGAAAATTTATTGTCGAGCCACATGAGCGAATGATATATTATTCTAAAGCGCCTCCGAAGGGATTAACACTTATTATTGCCGCCAATAAATATGGCTTTCAAAATGTATCCGGAACGACTGTAATTCCTTGTATCTACGAATATGCCGAAAATTTTAGTGACAATCTTGCCTTAGTAAAAAACTATCGCCAAGAAAAATTTATTGATATAAATGGAGAACTGCATCAAGAATATAAAGATGATGGAACAATGCGACACGACTGGGGAAACACACACACCAAACAACCCATAAAAATAGAGACATGGGAATGCGCTTATATTAACGAAAAAGGAGAAGTCAAATTGAAAATACCTTACTCCAATGCATTTTCTTTTAGCGGAGGAATAGCAAAAGTAGAAAACGTCGATAAATATAATTTTATTGACACTACATGTAATTTAATTTCTACATGGAAAGAGTATTCATCTGATTATGTAGCAGTTACTAATGCAGGCAAGTTTGGATATGTTGATAAAAACAATAAACAGGTTATTGATTATAAGTTTGATTATGCTTATGATTTTAAAAATAATCGCGCAATAGTCCGAATAGGTGACAGCAAAACAGGAAAATACGCAGTTATCAATAAAACAGGAAAGCAAATCTCCGAATTCTACTCGCTAATCAAAGACTTCCAGCAGGGAGTTGCAATAGTAAAAAATGATAATAAATATGCAATAATAGACACCACCGGAAAATTAATCTCTACTTGGTACGACCAGATAAACGAATTTGACGACAAAAAAGCAATTGTCAAACTAAATGACAGATACGCTTTTATTGATAATAACGGTAAATTGATATGTAAACTCTATCAAAATGTATATCCGTATCAAGAAAACAGAGCTAAGATATTGAATAACAATAGATGGGGATTCATTGATGAAACAGGAAAACTTGTGGTAGAAACTATTTACGAGGGAGCATGGAATTATAGTAACGGAATTGCAAAAGTTAAAAAAGATGGAAAATACGGATTTATTAATTTAGAAGGAAATCTTATAACTGCTCTATATGACCGTCTATATTCTTTCTCCGAAGGTTTTGCGGTAGTGGTTAATGCAGGAAAATATGGATTTATCAACCAAAGCGGCGAACTAATTATAGAGTGTAAATACGACAACGCATATACATTCTCAGACGGGAAAGCCATTGTCACTGAGGGAACTAAATCTTTTTATATCAACAAAAAAGGAATAAAAATTAAAGAAATAGAATAATTTTATGAACATGAAAAAAACTTTTATCTATCTGTGTTTTGTTTTGATTATAATGTCTTTGTCCTCTTTTGATAACCAAAGAAATATCAAAAAGCCAAAGAAACCTAAGTACATTTTTATTCTCATCGGAGACGGTATGGGAATAACGCAAACAACTGTGACGAACCGCTATCTGAAAACAATTGGAGAAGAGCCGCTTGCATTCACTTTGTTCCCTAATTTTGCACTTACTACTACCGACTGCATGGACACAACAAAAATTACCGACTCTGCCGCCGCAGGAACAGCTATAGCGTGTGGAAGAAAAACCCATTTCAGCGCATTAGATATAGATACTATAAAGGGAGAAAATTTCAATTCTATCGCTGAAAATCTAAAAATTAAAGACTGGAAAATAGGGATAATATCATCGGTATCTTTAAATCATGCTACTCCCGCAGCTTTCTATGCCAATTCGGAAAAACGAAATAACTATTTTGATATTGCCATGCAACTTCCTGAATCTAATTTTGACTTTTTTGCCGGAGGAGGTATAAATATTCCAGACGACTCTGCTGCCTTAAAAAAATTCCACCAAAAATTAATAGCCGCTAATTATCAAGTAATTGACTCTGCCGTTAAATACAACAAAAATCAAAAATATAACGACAAAATATTTTATTCTATACCAAATATATTAAATCAAGATAAAGCTCTTAGCTATTATATTGATAATAAGGACAAAAAAATACTGCTCCGCGACTTTGTGGATTTTGGAATAGATTTTTTAGATACCGAAAAAAACTTTTTTATGATGGTAGAAGGCGGAAAAATCGACTGGGCTTGTCACGGAAACGACATAGCAACCGTAGTAAACGAAGTTATAGATTTTAACTTAGTCGTTGAAGAAGTTTTAGAATTTTACTACAAACATAAAGAGGAAACATTAGTTATAGTCACTGCTGACCACGAAACAGGAGGATTATCTTTTGGTGCAACGAAAACAGGTTACAATGTAAATATCAAAGACATAGCCGCACAAACTTACTCTTTTGAATACGTATTGAACATTTTTAACAGCGCAAAGAAAGAAGATTATATTAAAATTATATATCAATATTTTGGAATTACTGCTGACGAAAGTTATATAGATGAAAAAACAGTAGAAAAACTGGCGAAAAAAGTCCTCAAAGATTTTAACAATAAAGCAGGTATCGCATGGGGAACAGAAGCACATACAGGAACACCTGTAGGTACATACGCAATAGGAGTAGGCAGCGAAAAGTTTAACGGACTGATTGACAACACAGACATCGTAAAAAAAATCTACGAGATATTAGAATTTAAAGAATAAGAAATTAGGGACGCTATAATATAAATTTAAAACTGGTACGTTTATTTTGTTGTAAAAATGAGTTTTATTTTCCTGTAATTTTTATGAACATTTTTTTTAGTGGCGTTAGCCACGACATCTTTGTAGAAATTTAAAATAGCGTCACCTCATCCTTCCACTATATTACATAGAATTGTGGTAACTATTTAGCAACGTAGTTGCGTAATCTTTGTAGAAAATAGGTAACCTCCACACTACATAGTTGTTTGACACATCGTTACAAAGATTTTGCTGCTACGCACCTTTTGTTTTTTCGTTATTTTTTTCTACAAAGATGACGCAACTACGTTGCTAAATAAAATATCTACATAAAACAAGCAGGAAAATATTATTTCAAAAAATAGTCAAAATAAACGTACCAGTTGAAAACTTTGGCAAAGTTAAATAATAAGCAGTTTATAAAAATATCTTATTTTTTCATAGCGACTACGCAAACTTCTTTATATATTTTTACCTCGCCTTTTAAGTTAAAGAGTTCAATATAAACAATATAAATTCCTATTCGGACTTTATTTTCTGCGTCGTCAAGCCCATCCCAACTAAGAATACCGTTTTGGCTAAGAAGCTCGTTTTTATATAAATCTCGCATCAAATATCCGTTGCTGTCAAAAATTTTGATATTACAAACATAACCATTTGCTTCTAAATTATACTGGATATTTAAAATATCTTGATAGTTGTCATTATCTGGAGAAAAAGTTTTGGGACTGATGGTTATCATATCGGTTTGAATTTCAAGCTGATTATATTGAGAATTTTCATATCCCGGCGTGGCAAATCCGCAAGTAGTGGAAGCTGAATGCCAATTGTTGGACTCCAAAGTACCGCGATTGTAGTCAATTCTTTCCAAAGAGACGCCCTCTTTATTGCTAAGTAGCGCAAAGTGCATGTCCTCGTTGTACGGAAATTCATCTAAAATAGAGTCATTTTGATTTAATATTATTACTATGCCCTGGTCATCGGAGAATGTAGGCAATGTATTGATTTGTAATAACATACCAGAAGTTTTATAATCAAGTTTCAATATTGTTGTATCGGTAGTTACTACAAGATATTGATTAGCTTTAAGATATTGTTTGGTAGACGAAATATTATATACTGATTTTATCTCGTTAGTTTTTATATCGCGAGTGGCAATTTTTATATTAGATAAATCTATATCATAATTAGTGCGGTTGTAAATCTCCACAAAATCGGGAGAATCTGGTAACGGATTGAATAATATTTCGTTAATAACTAAGTCGTTAGGAACTGTCGTGTAATAAATAAATTCCATATTGGACTCTAACATAATATTTCCGTTAATATCTTTGATATTTTTAATATTTAAAGTATTTCGGCTTGCTTCTGTGAAATTATTTGTAAACTGTAAATATATTAAATTTGCATTGTTAAAATCTCTATACACAAATTCGGGATTTATAGTATTATTCAACGTAAAATTTGCTATCTGACTTGCCGTTGTAATGTCCACGTTTTCAGAGAATTGAACTTTTAATAAGTTTGCAGTTTCCACATATAAATCGCTTGGATATATCAATTTATAAGTAAAATTGAGAGTCGTTTTATCTATAATATTTCCACAATTATCTGCAAGATTTTCTACAAAAAGCGTGTTCTCTATGTTGTCAGTAAAATGTTTTTCAAAGTACAAATATATAACCGCGCGACTGGTATCATCAAAATTTGTTTTGTTTGGATTAGTATTTTCTAAAAAGTAATTAATTGAATTTAAAGCTGTTGACTCACTAATTTTTTTTGAAAGATGAAGTTGTAAACAATTAGAACTAACTACTTTATGACTCAATATTTTTGGTTTAGTGTTGTCGGGATTTTGTTTGGCTACGGAGTTTATCTTACAAGGTGTGCCGCCGGAGGCATTGTTGCAGGCAGTCCAATTAGTTATTTCGCCGCAGTGGTTCTCGGAATCAATTTTTTCTAAAGACCAGCCGCCATTGTCTTTTGTGTCGTCTTTGTACCATTGATTAGAATATTGTAATTCATTGATTATATTATTGTTGGCATCTTTTAAAATCAATAATTTTCCCGTACTTGACAAATCTGATGTAGAGAGAATATCTATTGTAGTTCCGTATTTTTCAAAAAAAACTTCTTTACCTGTTCCCACGAGTAACGCATAATCTTTGGACTTAATCTGAACATTTGGCAATTTCCTTTGACTTTGTCCTTCGGCTTGAAAAATCCAGTCGGAGAGCCATATATCGTAATTGCTTGTGTTATAAAGTTCTATGTACGTGTATTTGGGCAGATTGAGTGGAGTGGGAGAGATGTCTGCCATTATCTCGTTAAAGATTATATCATTTTTTTGAATAGAGTGAAATGCAAATTCTAAATTAGTGGTTACTATCATATTACCAAAAATATCCGTTATATTTTTTATTTCTATAGAGTAACTCTGATTTTCAATCATGTTTTTATCAAATTCTATATGAACTTTAAAACTATCAGTAGTATTTTTGAAAACAAGAACAGGATTTTGTATGTCATTGTTTACAAGATAATTAGATAAAGTTTGTGCTTCTGTAGTCCTTACGGGTTCGGAGAAATATATAATTGCTTGATACGGCGATTTTACCTCTATAGCCAGAGGACTAATTAATTGATAATCAAAATATAATTCGTAGTCAGCCATCTTATTTTGGCATTTGTCGGTAATATTTTTTACTGTTAAAAAATTCTCTCCGAAAATAAAATTTTCAAGAAATGTCAGATGTATTAGTCCGTAATAATTAGCATCAGCAGTTATGCGGTAAGGAATTGTACTATTGTTGATTAGATAATTAATTGTAGAAAAACAAGCACTACTGTCTATCATTTCCGAAAAATAAATGTCCATGTTGCGAGCCGAAGTGATTTTCACATCTAATATATAAGGCGGCTTTGTGTCCGGATTAATAGAGTTGACCGAGTTGATACGATTAGGTGTTCCGCCGGTATAATTTTCGCTTGCGCTCCAGTTATCTGCTTGATTACAAATATTATCGGCATCTATACGTTCCAGAGACCAACCACCTTCGGACTTGTTGTCGTCTTTGTACCAGTCGGAGAAATAAGTTAGTGTTTCTATAATTTTGTCCGCCGAATTTTTGATAATTATATTCTTAGAAGTCGTAGTCAGTTGACTTGCGGTCAGAATAGGTATTGTTGTACCAAAAATAGAAAATACCGAAGCCATAGATTCTTCGCAAATAAGTGCATATTGATTTGACGGTAAAATAATAGCCGGAAATTTTTTTGCACTGCTTGTTCCTATTTGCAAGCTCCAATTGTTTAAATCTATGTCATACAAAGAGTTGTTATAAATTTCTATATATTTTGCAGCAGGCAGACCGGCTGGTACGGGACTGATATCCAACATTAACTCGCTAATAACTAAGTCGTTTAGCTTAGATATATAATAGATAAATTTATGGTTATAATTTTGCATCGGATTCAAATAAATATCTGTGATATTGCTTATTGTTATGTTATATTCTCGTTCCAACACAAAAATATTTTCAAAAGTTAATTGTACTGAATTGCCGGACAAAACTGTTATACTTTTAGGATTATTTATTTGATTATCAATAAAATAGTTGTTTACATTGTTCGCTGAAATTGTTTCTATATCTTTAGAAAAGATAACTGTTATTTGAGAGTCCGAGTTTACTGTAATATTTTCTACTTTTAATTGATTATAGACAAAATTTATAGTTTTTGTATCTATTATATTGTTGCTTAGGTCTTCAACATTTTGAATTTCAATGCTATAAGTTATGGCATCGGCAAATTGTGTTTCAAATTCTAATTCTATGGTTTGATTGTTTGCATCGGCGAATGTTATATTTTTTGGTTTCCCGATAGAATTATCAACTATATAATTATCAATATTTTGTGCGGTCGCAGGGGTTAGTGGTTCATTAAATTGTATTCTTAAAATGTTATTTTTTCGGACTTCCACATTTTTCACAAACGGCTTTATATTGTCCGGTATTTCGGCGCCAAAATAGATGTCATCAAAAAAAATCTTTTTTGAATTAGACGAGGAATATTTGTAATAAATACCAAAGTTATTAGCTGCGTTGTGAGTGGTGTTTACGGTTGTTCCGTAGGTTATAAGTTCTTGAAAAGTAGCGGTTTGGTCAATTTTCAATATCCATTCTCCGTTTTGTTTCCGTAAAATTTCCATTCCCAGCGGTTCGGTGTTTTTGTATAGAAAATCGGTAGTAATAATAGGGGTTGCTACTCCGTTTGTTATTTCCCAAAGCTTTATAAAGTCGTCAGAACCAACAAAATTAACCCCAACTGCATAAGCGTTAATTGCGCCGGAGGGCATCATTTGTGCGAAATCGTTATCTGCCATCAAAAATACCGTCCAATTATTGCTGCTTGAAGGGGCAGAGTTGAGATATTTTATTTTAAATCGCCACGCATTATTTTGGTTAAGCTCTACATTACTAAGCGGATGCGAAATAATATCTACATCGGAGCTAAGCGTATTTGCAAAATTATGTTGTAAACTATAATTGCCGGAGATAGATGTTTGAGTGGTTGCCGCCCAGTGTTCCGGATTCTTTTCCTGCCAATCGGTGAGGTTAGCATCTTCAAAATTATCATTTAAGAAATAAATTTGTTCCACACAAGATATAACGTCTGTCAAGATAGTTTCAAAACCCGCACTTGTAATTTGCAAAATAAAATCTTCTATTTTGTCATAGACCAATTTTTCCCATTTTACCGTTCCTTGTACCAGATTTTTAGAAAAACCTTCGTCTGTATTTAAAGTTCCTGTTCCGCTTGATAATGAAACGGTTAATGTATTATTGGCATCTAAGTCGGTATTATTATTGATGTCAGTTGCTTTTATTTCTAACGCAAAAGGTTGATTTATCTGCACATTATTAGACAAGTAGCTAAAAGATAATTTTGTCGCAACAATAGATATTTTATTGTTATCATCTCCGCTTTCTATTATGCCTTCGCCAAAAACTGAACCTGTGGCATCGCAAATTATATTATTGTAATTGATTTTAAATTCTAAACCGTCATTGTCGTTAATTGCGGAGAGGTCGTTTTTTAAGGAGATATTTAAAATTATATCTTTATTTGTGTTGTTGTCTATTGTGATAAATTTGTCGCCCTCAAAAATTATTGCCTCCTCACTGACAACGCCTGTAACGTTAATTTCTGTATTGTTGTAAAAAAGTTTAGCCGATAAAATAGCATCAGTCCACTTATCTATTTGATTAGCATCTCCTTTATTGATAGTTATTTTATTGATAAAAGTAGGCAGATTGTCGCTTGTGCCGGCGTCTTTTAGATTAAAATCAAAACAAGAAACACCATCGGCAGTATTGATAAGCGAAGAAATATTAAGTGGCTCGGTCATCGCGCCGGCAGATAAAATAGAGGTGGCATCGTTGGGGTTAATAAATTCTACGTTTCCATATATTTTTAATGTATTGTCGTTGACTCGCCATGTGCCGGCAGAAGATTCGGCTTTGTAACCGTAGAGACGAAGATAAAAAACTTCGTTGTCGGCGATGTTGATATTCAATCCGTTAATGGCATGTGCGCGTTCAGTGTCAACGTCGTCTATTGTAGCGGAGTAGATAGTAGTAAAATTTTCAAAGTTTTCTGTCTTAGAAAAACGAACCTCTAACTCGGTGACACCGGTTGAGGAGCGTCTTTCTCCAAACTCAATATTTGAAATATTTATCCGATAATTCGTCTTCGGGGAGAAAGAAATTTGATAATAATCTGTTAAATCTATCTCGGACAGACTCCAGCCGCTGGCAGAAGCGCCGGTGCTACCAAAACTAATGTTACCTACTCCGATACCTTTGGTGAACTCGTAGGCGCTTATATTTTCGTTCACACTACTTGCGCTGCCATCCGTTGTTAAAGCATAAGTAACTATCTGACAAAAAGATATTACATTAAAAAAACAAATAAAAGCTAAAACTAAAATATATTTTTTCATCTTTCAAGGGTTATGTTTATTGATACGTAAAAAAATTCTGTCGCTAAATTAATATTTTTTATTACAATAAAAAAATGAAATATTCTAAATTTAAAAATAACTTTGCTTTTATATTTTTTTCTTAAAAAATCATGTATTTTACAAAAAACATTCTGAAAAAAATATAAAAATGTTTGTTTTATCAAAAAAAAGATTAACTTTGTATAATAAAAATTTACCATTAAATCATACAAGTCATGCTTGCACCATTAGATAATGAAAAAGTTTTTAAAAAGGCATTTACCGATAAAATTGTATTTACACAATTTGTTAAAGACATTTTAGAGGTTGATATAGACGTGGATAAGATTGAAACAGAAAAACAGTTCAAGCCCAAAGCCATGTTTATAGATTTAAAATTGGATATTTTTGCCCAAAGCAAGGATAAACGGATAATTATTGAAATACAACGAGTAGAATACGATTACCATTTTGATAGATTTCAAAATTATTTCTTTTCTACTATTATAGAACAACAAAAATCTGCCAAAAAATACAAAATTGACCAAACTGTATATAGCATAGTTGTTTTAACAACACCTTATACTATCAATCAGCGAACCGGTGAACCAATTGAAAATGAAATATTAATACAAAATCTCGACCCCGAAACGCTTGAAAGGAAAAAGATAAAACTATCAGGGCATACTCAGATTTTTCTTAATCCACACTATCGGAGTGAAAAAACGCCAAAACGTATTTTAGATTGGTTGGATTTAATTTATGCTTCTATCAAGTCTCCAGAACAATATACCATAAATTTGAAAAACAAAGGAATAAAACGAGCATTTGAATTGATTGATGTAGAAAAAATGGATGCCGAAAGTCTTCGCCAAATAAAAATCAGCACAGAAACAAAAGCTTTGCATACAATTTTGGAAAATAGAGGCATTGAAAAAGGCATTGAAAAAGGCATTGAAAAAGGCATTGAAAAAGGAAAAATAGAAACAGCAGAAGAAATGATTATTGATAATGAACCAATAGATAGAATTATTAAATATACAAAACTATCCAAAGAAACAATAGAAGTATTAATCAACAAATTGAAAGACAAACCACTAAATACAACAAAATAAAGAAAATTAAATTTCTTAAAAAATCATGTATTCCGCGAAAAACAGGCATCTTTCATTTATTAGGTTACACTTCTTTGCGAAACTTTGCGTTTTTAGCTATGCGAGACTCTGCGTGAAATATTTGATTATCAATTTCTCGCAGAGTTTCGCAAAGAAAAAAGTGTAACCTACTTTTAAGCGGTTATGAAAAATGCCAATATCACAAAAATCGTTGAAGAACCATATAAATTCCAATTTTATTATCATTAAGTAAAATTAAAAAATAACTTTTATAATTTACTAATGTAATAAAGTTGGAATTTTATTTTGTAATTGTTTTTATACCCAGACAGCGAAAATATCTTTATCTTCGTATTTTATTTGCTGGTTTTT
>DYQJ01000112.1 GCA_020719345.1 Draconibacterium orientale
TCTGCGTGAAATATTTGATTATCAATTTCTCGCAGAGTTTCGCAAAGAAAAAAGTCTAAACTACTTTTAAGCGGTTATGAAAGATGCTTTTTTTTATATATAATCGTAATTATAAAGTGGTTATCTGTTCAAATTGAGCAATTGTTTATTAGATATAGTAGCGACAAAGTCTTTCAGATAAAAAGGTTCAAAATATGCGACATCAACAAAATTCTTCTGTACAAAATGTTGATATGCAAACCGACACATGTTCGCAGACGAAGTATAAATATTATCTATGAAATAAGCATTATCATTTTTTAGGAGTTCCATAAATTTTCCTGCTCCATTTCCAAAAAAGAAACAGCGTCTGCTCTGCAATAAATTACCAAAGGAGTCTGGAGTTAATATATCTGCTTGTACGGGTTGTATTTCATTAAAATCTTTATCATAGATAGCCGAGTAAACCTCCATTCGGCGTGCATCTAACATCGGAATGAATAAGTCATTGCTATAAAGTTCATAATCAATAGTTTGTATGGCGCCGTGCGTCAATGCGTGCATCGGATTGACGGCTATTAACGGAATATTTAGTCCGTATGCTAAGCCCTTTGCTGTGGAGACGCCTATTCTCAGTCCTGTATATGAGCCGGGTCCTTGGCTGACTGCTATTGCTGCTATCTTTTTTATATCTATTTGTGTAGCTTTTAAAGTATCTTGAATTAAGATAGTTAGCGCTGTGGCGTGCATATTAGCTATTAAATTTTCTTTTAAAAAGATTAATTTGTCGTTCTCGGATAATGCCACCGAGCAGACTTCGGTAGAAGTTTCAATATTAAGTATTATAGACATATTAAAAATGGATTTTATTTTTATTAAAAAAGTCTTGAGTAGAAAGATAAAATTTAGAATTTTTGTCGGCGTTGTAAATTTGATTCTCTTCACGTACCGCTATTTTGTAGAAACATTGTTCGTCGCCGGTAAAATATCCGTCTTTATCAACGATGAGATATCCATCTTTGTCGGCTAACAGTGTAAAAATCCGTTCGTCTTTTTCGTTGTTCCAGAATTTAACCGATCCGTCATCAGAGCATGTAATAAGTAACTTATTATTTTTGTACAAATAATAGTCGTTAATGGTTTCTGTGTGTTTAAACTCTTTGGCGTCAAGTTTGAAATAATCAACAACAAAAATATCATTACCTTCATAATAAAGTTTGTCAAAATCAAATTTAGCGATTTTGGTATCCACTGCACAGAATATTTTTTTCTTCTTATTATCCGCAAAGACGAGATGCGCATTTACGTAGCATAACATATCATATCCTGAGATTCGGTGTCCTATTACATTTTGGGTGCAAAAAAAGATGTCATTTTCATTTATCACTAAGAAATCTTTTACTTTTCCATACAAAGGATAATAATAAGTGGTTGAGCTTACCGAGACTCCTCCCATTGCGTCTGTTGATGTTGTAGTTACTTCTTCTTCTCGCACTGCTCCTTGGTGCGTCTTTAAAAGCTTAGTTTTCGGAAAATCAATAAATCTATATTCTTTAGCTATATCTAACCAGTTATCTACTAATATAGTTTCGTAGTCAGTGATTTTAACGGTTTCTAATTTTCGGGAAGCAAATTTAGTGATATTAAAATTATTTAGTTCAACTATTCGCGATTTGTCGCCTACACATGCGAGATAATTATATTTGTAGTTAAAATCTATTGCTTCTATTTTAGTTGACTTTCGCTTGAATATCTTTTTAGAAAAGACGATTTGATTATTTTTATAATCATATTTTTTGATGCTATTGCTGTTTGCCGCCGCGATGATAGAGTTGTCATCGGCTATTTCAAGTCCTATGATTTTATCTTCAAGAATACTAATATTTTGTAATTCAGGGGTTTCTTTGTAATTAAAGCGAAAAATATCGCCGTTTACATCACCGAAAATAATATTATTATCTTTATTGTTTACAATAAGTTTGGTTTTTGGTATAACATTAGTCTTCAGGGTTTTAAGATGTTCTAATTTTGAGGTGTTCCATATATCTATGTTATTTTCATTATCTACAATGGCAAAAAATGTGTTATCTTCAGAGAATCGGATAATATTAATATGTTTATGTTTGTACAAATATTTAATAAATCTGCCGTTGTTGTACTTGTAAGTATAAACTTTGCCGCTTTGGTCTGATGCGATGATTAAGTTATGCGAGACAGAGCAATCCATTACTTTGTAATAGTAGTCGTGCAGTTTGGTAGTTCGTTTGAAAATAGTCTTCTTTTTGTCGTTAACGAACTTATATTTTTGAAGTTTAAAATTTTTTATCTCCACATATTCATTGTCTTCTTCATTTACGAAGTTTGTATGGCTTAATTTGTACTCATAATTAATATAAGTGTCAAATTTATCTAATTTATTTTCAACTATATAAAAAATATATTTCTCATTATTCGGGGTAACGATTAAAATATTGTAATCATTAATAAAATACAACGTTCCTTTTACATCTATATTGGTATTAACAATTTGTAGTTCTTTGGCTAAGTCCCAGACAATTAGCGTGTTGTTTTCGGATATTGCGGCAACAAAATGTAAGCTGTCACTAAATGCTACATCAACAATTAATTTTTGCTGTCCGCCTTGTATAACAGTTTCTATGTTTTGCGAAAAAACCTGGACAAAGTCAAAAAATATAAATATAGCTAAAAATATTTTTTTGAACATGATATTTAATAGATTCTTCTTTTTCATAAATATTTGAAATAAAAACCTGTTCGTATATTAAAAATACAATAATTGATTAGCTTGGGAGTTTTAATTTTATCTATTCCTTGTTGCGAATATCTTATGGAGAATGTCCAGAATATTTTGGTTTCCATAGCGACTCCTATTTCACAAAAGAACGAGTCTTCATATTTGATATTTTGATATAAAATATTGGTGAATAAGTTTTCCATATCTGACTTTTTTGTTTCTTTTATCTCGGTGGAGTCGTCTGACATAGGGTCAGTTTCATATTTTCCTGTACCATAAGTTATTTCTTTGATGGTCTTATATTTTTGAAAATAAGCGAGATTCATACCTGCTGTTCCATATATTTTGAACATTTTGCGGTTGAAAAAATAATACCCTATTCCTGTTTGCGCGAAAAATCCTTTTTGAGAGACATTTAAAATAGTATCTTTTAGTTCTAAGGTATTGAATTTGATAGTATTAACAAATTTATTTCCGGTGGATTCAATAAAAAAGCTCTTGTAAATATTTTGTCGGTATGCGAGTCCGTAATAGAATGGCGAGTAAGTTATTTTCCCATCTATTGTAAGAATATAATACTTATTAACAAATAGTTGCTCGTTTTTCGGGTCTCCTTTTATATTGGTGAAGCCAAAATTTTGTGCGATATAAATTCTTTGTGCCGACACATTGAGTGCCAAAATAAAACAGAAGATAATTAATTTTATTTTCATATAATTACAATTTTACAAGTTTTTTATTTTCTCTCCAGCATAAATTTATATGACCAGTCCTGCATATTACCGTCTTTGTATAAAAAGGGAAAAAGATTTTTAGGTTTATAATGTTCAACATGAAAAGCCATTTTTTAATCTGTCAAATAATTTTAAATATATCTAAAAGGTTGGTTATCAATATCTTTGTAATCTTCATTTCTAATTTTAGCAAACTCGTCTTGTCGTCTTTTGATTTTGTCGTCTTTATTTAAACCATATAATTCAATTGTTTTTTCTGCTCGTTTCCAATTAGGATTAGCTAATTTAAAAGGTTTAAGTTTAAAAGAGCTCAAATCTAAACAAAACCAATCCGAATATTTATAATCTTCGGAATCCGGTCTTAGAAGTAAATCGTCAAATTTATCATTTTTCGTTCCATTACATCTTCTACAAATAGGATATAAATTTGTCCATTCAAATGCCAATTCTTTGTAAGCTGTTTTGGGTTTAAAATGCTCAATTTCACCTATTTCACCCGATTTTGGAAATAATAAATCATCGCAAAAAGCGCAGTGATAATTAGACATTTCTTTGAGTTTAGTTCGGATTTCTTCATCTTTTTGATGCCAAGAAAAAGTCGCACCACTTATGTACGATTCAGTCCATGTGGCTTGATTTTCTTTTAAAAATAGCGGAGCGTCAATACGAATAATTGTCATCATAACTCAAATTCTTTTAGGTTCAACTTTTTTAGTGCTGCATTTAGTTGCAATATTTGACCAACAATTGTTGCCTGAAATTCTTCGCCTTTGTCAAATATTTGTTTTACTGTTTCTTTAAACTCCTTACTATAAACGAGTTCAATTTCACCTTCATTAATTTTATCAAAATAGTTTGAAAATTGCCGCAATAAATCTTGCGCTTTATCATCAAAGAAATCTTTTGTGAAGTATTCTCTAATAATACTCAAAATATTTTTGCTTTGAATTATAGTATTTTTGGGGACAATTAGTCCATTTTCAACTATCAATTGAATACAATTTGCACCAACCCCAGATTGTACGGAAAAAGGATTGTGGGTAGTTAAAATAAATTGTATATTTGGAAAATCTTCTTTGAATTTAGATAATAATTTTCTTTGCCAAGTAGGATGTAAATGACGGTCAAATTCGTCAATTAAAATTACCGCGTTAATTTTCCTAAATAATTCATTGTTTATTATTATATGTTTTTCTTTTTCAAGTAATTTCTCTCTGGAAGCTAAAATCCTTATTATAATATCAGTTATCAAAAGAATGTGGTCTTTATATCCTTCGCTCAAATGTTGAAATTCCAACTTATTTTGATACAAATCAGTTAAATAATAGCGATTGTCCTTTTCTTCAAATGTTATTTGTATTTGTTCTTTTTTATCTACAAGTGCTAAATATTCATTTAAAGTCTCTTTTAATAAAAGATTAATTTCCCTTATTTCCTGCGTGCCTGCACTTGTATCCATTTTATCATCTAAATATTTCAAAATGATTAACGGGTCATATAAATTTTTATAATTGTCCTCAAAAATTGATTTTGTAAAATATAATTCACTTTCGCCTTCTATCAATTCATTTACAATTTTCGTATGGTCTAATTCTTTATTTGTATTTATATTAACTCCGTATGATAGTAATAAATGCTGTGGTAGTGCAAATATTTCATCATCTACCGGGTTTCCTTCTTCGAAAACATATATTTTACGTCTTTCATTTTCACCCCAATTGATTGTTATATCAGATTTTTCACTATTAAAATTGATAAAGTCCTGCAAATCATCTGGACAATCGTTATTTTGGTTTTGTAGAAGTCCAAAAGTAATTGCCTGCAATAATGATGTTTTTCCTAAACCATTGTTACCTAATAATATGTTAATGTTTTTTGAAAATGTAATTTCAATATCTTTGAAAATTTTGAAATTTTGAACTCTTGCTGTTGTAATATAATTCGTTCCATTCCATTTCTTTTCTATTTTAACATTTTCTGCGCCAACGTATTTAAGCAAGTCAATTATAGGTAATTTCTTTCCAGCATCATCATCAAAATACACATTTTCTTTTGCTTCTTTTAATTTTAGAAGTTTATCATAATCAATAATAGTTTCTAATTCTGGCGTATATGAATAATAAAAGAAACGTGAAACAAACTTTTTTTTAGTATATTTTTCTATTTTGTTAATATCAAATTCTATATTTTTTTGAGCAATCTCTTTTTCAATAGTATTGCGAATACTTAATAAAAAGTTCTTTAACACTTCTTTTTCGCCAAAAACATAAATAATTAAACCGGAAGCATGCCTGAAATTTCTGTGAAAATCTGGGTTTGTAAATTCTCTTGCCGTTTTTAATTTCTCAGGATGGTCAATTAATTCTATCAGTGCATAATTTTTTTCCGATTTAATGAAAAAATAATTATTTTCTTTAATGAAAAAATAATTACTTCCTTCATAATTTATTTGATAATTTAAAATTTGGGATTCATTAAAAAGGATTCTAAAATCATGCTTATCGTCAGAAATAACGTAGCCGAACTTTAAAAGACTATTGCTTGTCTTAGCTTCTTTAATCTGCTCTAATATATCTTTTCCCATATTATCTTAAAAAGTTTAAAAAGCAGCCATTAGGAGCTCTATATCTTTGTGCTGTATTCCGAGTTTTTGTCCTATCGTTTGATTTGTAAGGATTCCATTGAAAATGTATATTCCATTTCTTAGTCCAGCATTATTTTTAATACAATTCATCATTCCGCCTTCGTTGGCTATATTTATCAGCATCGGAGTAAGTATGTTGCTAAGTGCAATAGACGCTGTCCGAGAGACTCGCGAAGGAATATTTGGAACACAATAATGAATCACGCCCTCAGATATGAATGTAGGTTGTGATAGGTCAGTAGTCCGCGAGGTTTCTATATAAGTGCCGTTGTCAATATTCAAGTCAATAATAATAGAATTTTTCTTCATTGATGCGACCATGTCTTTGGTAATAATAACTTTGCTCTGCAAATTATTCTCCATAGCGCTAATTAATACGTCTGCCGATTGTAACGATTTTAATAAAACTTTCGGATGCAAAGTAGAAGTGAAAAGATTTTTGCCAAATTTTTCTTGCAGAAGACTAAGATTGTAAATAGACGCGTCAAATATTTTAACATTGCAACCCATTCCGAGTGCTATTCGTGTAGCATACTCTGTTGCGGTTCCGGTACCTAATATCACTATTTCTGAAGGCGAAATGCCGGCTATCCCTCCAAGTAAGACTCCCTTGCCGTTGTTAGCACGACTAAGATATTCGGCGGCAACTATAATAGACGTGCAACCGGCTATCTCTCGCATAGAGTGCATGATAGGATAAAAATTGTGTTCGTTTTTAATGTATTCATACGCTATGGCTCGCAGCTTTTTGTCTAACATGGCATTGATAGTCTCGGCAGTGTGCGAAACACTATGTAAAGCGGAGAGAATCGTCTGATTGGTCTTTAACAAATTTATCTCCTCTATCGTAAATGGTGAGACCTTAATAATAATATCATTTTTATAAACCATCTCTTTATCATCTAATATTACGGCGCCGGCTTCTGAGTATTCATAATCAGAATAATTAGCCCCAGTCCCCACTTCTTTTTCTATGATAACTTTGTGTCCTTCACTTACTAAGTAAGAGACAGCGAGAGGAGTCAGAGCTACCCGTTTTTCGTTAGAGTCCATCTCTTTAGGCAAACCTATTGCCAACGGAAATTTTTTTATATTAGTTTCTATCATCTCTGCTTGCGGCAGCACTGCCAATTCTGGTGTATTTATATATTTTTTCATTTTCGTAAGAGTTTTTTTGTATATTTATTGCAAATATACAAAAAATTATATTATAAAGTTTTTTTAACATTAATTTTTAAGAAAAGATTTTAATAATTTCTTTTGTATTAAATCTAAATTTATATCTTTGCATATAAATAACCCAAAAACAAATAAAATGTGTGGAATAGTAGGATATATAGGATTTAGAGAAGCGTATCCAATTTTAATTAATGGATTAAAACGTTTAGAATACAGAGGTTACGACTCTGCCGGTATCGCTGTTATGAACGGCACAACCAATATATACAAGCATAAAGGCAAAGTAGCAGAACTTGAAGAAACTACTCGTACCAAAAATATACATGGGACAATAGGAATGGGACATACTCGTTGGGCTACGCATGGTGTCCCTAATGACATCAATGCGCATCCTCACAGCTCGCAGCATGCCATTTTTACGGTCATTCATAACGGTATAATAGAGAATTATGCAAAGTTAAAAGAAAAACTCGAAGCACGAGGATATAAATTTGTCAGCGACACTGATACCGAAGTGCTGGCTAATTTGATTGAATATATTTATATCAAAGGAGAAGTATCGGCAGAAATAGCTGTTCGGCTTGCCCTCGCAAAAGTTGTAGGTGCTTATGGAATCGTTATCATGTGCCAAAACGAGCCGGAGCAGCTTATTGCAGCACGCAAAGGCAGTCCTCTTGTTATCGGAATAGGTAATAATGAATATTTTGTTGCCTCTGACGCAACCCCTATTGTAGAATATACTAACAGCGTGATATATCTAAATAATGATAACATCGCCGTAATTAAGCGCAATGAACTCACTCTCAAAACAATAGAAAATTTACAAGTAACACCAACAGTTCATAAATTAACTATGGACATTGACGCCATAGAGAAAAATGGCTTTGAACATTTTATGTTAAAAGAGATATTTGAACAGCCACGCTCAATTAACGACACTTTCAGAGGACGTATTTCTCCACTTTTAGACGAAATACGGCTCGGTGGACTTATGGACATACTCCCAAAAATTGACCAAGCCAAACGAATTATCATCATCGCATGCGGCACCTCTTGGCATGCCGGATTGGTGGGCGAATATTTGATTGAAGAATTTGCTCGTATTCCGGTGGAAGTAGAATATGGCTCCGAGTTCAGATACCGAAACCCTATTATCAACAAAGATGATATAATTATTGCCATCAGCCAAAGCGGGGAAACTGCTGACACACTTGCAGCCATTTCACTTGCAAAATCTAAGGGCGCCACCGTTTTAGGTATTTGCAATGTCGTAGGGTCAAGTATCCCGCGAGAAACACATGCCGGAGTATATACGCATGCAGGACCCGAAATAGGAGTAGCTTCTACAAAGGCATTTACCGCGCAAGTAACCGTTCTCACTATGTTTGCCTTTATGATGGGACACCGCAAAAAATTAATCTCCAACCAACAATATAAACAGCTCATAACTGACCTCGTGGCTATCCCGCAAAAAATAGAACACATATTAGAAATGCACCAAGAATATAAAAGAATCGCCGAACTGTATAAAGATGCCACCAATTTTCTCTATCTGGGTAGAGGATATTTATTTCCGGTCGCACTTGAAGGAGCGCTCAAATTGAAAGAAATTTCTTATATTCATGCCGAAGGATATCCTGCGGCAGAGATGAAACATGGACCTATTGCGTTAATAGACAATAAGATGCCCGTAGTAGTTATTGCCACTCGCGACAAATCATACGAGAAAATTTGTTCAAATATTCAAGAAGTAAAAGCGCGCAAAGGTATAGTTATTGCTATAGTCACTGAGGGAGACACCGTTATAAAACAAATGGCTGACCACGTCTTAGAAGTCCCGGCAACTAACGAAGCCATAGCGCCGCTTACTACGGTGGTGCCACTTCAATTATTGTCTTACTATATTGCGGTCATGCGAGGTTGCAATGTAGATCAACCACGAAACCTTGCAAAATCTGTTACCGTAGAATAAAAAGTTCTTTTTATAAAAATAAGTAAGTGTAAAATGGTCAATATAAATGAAATAGAAAAATATCAGGTAATAAATGCACCGATATCTGTAGAAGAGATAAAAACTCTCTGGGGAGCTAATTATTTCACAAGTGAAAAAATTATCAGCTTTCGTATAAATCTTAACGAGTATAATGAAATTTTCTCTAATAAAATAGAGGGCTTCTTTGAGAAATTAAAAACTAAGATGCCTACATTATACGAACACCACTGCTCGGTCGGCAAAAAAGGCGGTTTCTTTCAACGAATGCAGGAAGGAACTCTTTTAGGACATATCATGGAGCATTTAGCAATTGAAATACAAACACTTGCAGGTATGAATGTCGGTTTTGGAAAAACACGCGAAACAAAAATTAAAGGAGCTTACAACGTAGTTTTTCGTTTTTTCGACGAAGTTGCAGGTATATATGCCGGAAAAGCTGCCATTAATTTGATTAATTCTATTATTTTGAATCAAGAATTTGACTTAGCCGAAATAATCAAAAACCTCATAGAAATACGGGAAACGCGTCTGCTCGGTCCAAGCACGCAAGCAATTGTAGATGAAGCCATACGAAGAGACATCCCCGTAATTAGATTAGATAAATACAACTTAGTACAACTCGGAACAGGAAAATTCCGCAAAATAATCCGAGCTACAATAGCCGAAACCACAAGTCTGCTCGCCGTAGAAACAACAGACGACAAATATATTACTACTCAAATACTTCACGATGCAGGAATACCTGTACCGGAAACCATTTTAACTGAAAATTTAGAAAAAGTATTTAATTTTCACGCAAAATTAAACAAACCGATAATTATTAAACCCGCACAAGGTTATCAGGGCAAACGTGTTAGCATAGATTTGAACACACCCGAAGCCATAACTAACGCTTTCAACTGGGCAAAAGAATTTGACGAGGAAATTATTGCACAAGAAGACATACTCGGTGGAACATATCGTCTGCTGATTATAGATTTCAAATATGCCGCCACAGTCCGACTAATTCCCGCATATATTGTAGGTGATGGAATAAATACTATTAAGCAACTGATAGATAAACTCAATGCAGAAAGCTCCCGCGAAATAGGAGACAAAGGAATTTTAACTAAACTTGAAATAGAAGAAGACACGTTAAAAATTATTGAACTTAAAAATTATACCATTGAAACAATCCTTCCAAACAGCGAAATAATATACCTCAAAAACTCCGGAAACATGCGACTCGGAGCATCGTCTATTGATGTAACTGACATCGTTCATCCCGAAAATATAGCCATTGCCGAAAGAGCTGCAAAAATAATGAATCTTAATGTTGCCGGAGTAGATATACTCTCGCAAAACATTAAAATCAGCATGTTACAAAATAGCGGAAAGATTATAGAAATTAACTCGGCGCCGGATTTTAGAATGCACATCAAACCTACAATGGGAACTCCAAGATATGTACAGCGAAATTATATATCTATGATTTTTCCTAAAAATGCGACTACGCAAATTCCTATAATCTCTATCACCGGAAGCTACGGCAAAAGTCTATTATTAAAAACTTTATATAATGCGCTAAAAAATAAGAACTTAAAAGTAGGTATGCTCAGCAGAAAAGGTTTGTTTGTAGATGACACCGTCATAAAAAATACGGATGCAACTTTAAATGTAGATAACGTTAATCTCTTACTAAAAGAACCTAACTTAGATGTAGCAATTTTGGAAACTACGCTGGAATCAATTTTGAATTACGGTCTCGGATACGAAAACGCACACTTCGGAATAGTGCTTAACATAGACAGCAAAAAGCCAGACTACTACATGTACGACCACATGCGTGACATAGACGATGTTGCATACGCCAAATCGGTAGTTGCAGAGCAGGTTAAAGATAAAGGTTATACTATTTTGAATGCCGACAACGACATCATCTTAAATATGAAAAAACGGGTTTACAGCAATTGTATTCTATTTTCTACGACACCACACAACAAAGAAATGAGACGCCATATTGCTAAAGACGGTTTACCGGCAGTGACCATAGAGAACAATAATATTATATATTACGACCAACGTTTGCCTATTTCTATTATTAATATCAACGAAATACTCAAAAAGACTGAAAATCAGCCACCTTATTTTAAAGAATCTTTATTAGTAGCGGTTGCAGTGTTGTACAACATGGAATTTGAAGTAGAAGAAATTCGTAAAATATTGATAGCGTAAAATAATGGTGACTAAACACGCTATTTATTTTA
>DYQJ01000113.1 GCA_020719345.1 Draconibacterium orientale
TCGCGGTAATATCGTTCTGTATGTTTTTTTATCTGATTTTCTGAAAGTTTCATATTTTATATTGATTTAATTAAAAATTTATGGTAGTGTAAATTTTTAAGTGATAAATTTTTTAAACCATATAAGGCATATAAGAACATATAAGGCTTATGGGTATTATCACTGGAAAAATTACAGTTCCAAATTTATTGTTAAAATTGTAATTTGATTTTCTCTTATACAAAGTTATTTTACAAAACTAAAAAAAATAAATAAATAAATAATATTTTTTATCTTTGTTTTATCAAAATAAAAAAAGTATTATTATCAGATAAAAAACAAAGCGCAATGGAACAAACAAAAATTTGGGATGCTGCTATTAAAGATTTTATTAATCACTTAAAAATAGAAAAGTCGTTGTCAAACAATTCTATCTTAGCTTATCGTGGGGATTTAAAAAAGCTAACCAATTATCTTATTGTGCATAAATTACAAATACTTCCACAAGAAATGACATTACAAAACTTGGAGGAGTGTTTGATATGGTTTAACTCGTTATATACCAACACTAACACTCAAGCCAGATTTATTTCTGCCTTAAAATCTTTTTATAAATATCTTCTGATAGAAGACATAACTGACATAAACGTAGCGAAATTATTAGATGCTCCGTCAATAAATCGCAAATTTCCGGACACGCTTTCGGTAGAAGAAATAGATAAAATAGTAAATGCCATAGACCTTGCAAGTGCTGAGGGACAACGTAATAAAGCCATTGTAGAAACTTTGTATGGATGCGGTTTGCGTGTCTCCGAGCTTTGCGAGCTGAACATTTCTAATATTTATTTTGAACACAATTTTATTATCGTCATCGGAAAAGGAAACAAAGAACGATTAGTGCCTATTGGCGAAACTGCAAAAAAAAATATTAAACTATATATGAAATATTATCGTGATTTGCTAAAAATAGATAAGCAAAATACGGACATCTTATTTCTCAATCGCCGTGGCAAGAAACTTTCGCGAGTGATGATTTTTAACATTATTAAAGAATTAAGTATCAAAGCGGGACTCAATAAAAAAGTCAGTCCGCATACTTTTCGTCATTCTTTTGCCTCACATCTGATAGAAGGCGGCGCCGACTTGCGTGCCGTACAAGATATGCTCGGACACGAAAGTATTACGACCACCGAAATATATACCCACTTAAACAGCGACTACCTCCGAGACACAATTATCAGCTTTCACCCGCGAAGTAAATCAAAAAAGAGAAATTACCATAAATAATTGGTAGCGTAAAATAATGGTGACTAAACACGCTATTTATTTTATTTTCAAGTACTTATAAAATTCGTTTATTTATAATTTTGTATATACATTTTAAATGTTATATTATTGAAAATCAGATATATAAAAAAATATTTGTATATATGAAAAATCAGTAAATTTGAATTTTGGTCACTATTTTTATACGCTACCAAAACTTTGGCAAGTTGCCGTTTATAGTATCATAATTGTCGTCAAAACTATCAAATTCTTGTTTGTTGCTTTCTAAGGTTGTCATTCAAAATAAATTTTTTCAGAAGTAAAATAAAAAACAATTTAAAGAAAATATTTTTTTATAAAAAAAAAACATATTTTTGTGTTCATTGAAAATAACATTCTAATTCATTTTATTTATGCAATACATAAAAGATTATATTGAAAATAACAAACAAAGATTCTTGGACGAATTATTTGATTTTATACGGATTCCGTCAATTAGCTCATTATCTAATCACAAACCTGACATGTACCGTGCTGCCGAATATTGGAAAAAAACATTATTAGACGCCGGCGCCGACAAAGCCGAAATATTTGAAACTGAAGGAAATCCTATCGTCTTCGGGGAAAAGATTTTAGATGTCAATCTTCCAACTGTATTAGTTTACGGACACATGGATGTCATGCCCGTAGACCCGCTTAATCTATGGCATTCCGAACCGTTTGAGCCGGTAATTCGTGATGGCAAAATTTTCGCCAGAGGAGCAGACGACGACAAAGGACAATCATTTATTCATGCAAAAGCGTTTGAACTGATGACCCGAACCAACACGCTACCTTGTAACGTCAAATTTATGATAGAAGGCGAAGAAGAAGTTGGCTCTTCCAATCTTACCCCATTCTGTCAAAAATACAAAGAGATGCTCAAAGCAGATATTATTTTAGTCTCCGACACAGGAATGATAGCTCAAGACATCCCGTCCATCACCGTAGGATTACGAGGACTAAGCTACGTAGAAGTTGAAGTAACTGGACCTAAACGCGACCTGCACAGCGGACTCTTTGGAGGAGCAGTAGCCAATCCTATTAATATATTAGCCAAAATGATTGCCTCTTTAAAAGATGAAAACAACCGAATTACTATACCCGGATTTTATGATGATGTCTTAAATTTGTCCGATGCCGAGCGACAAGAGTTAAATAAAGCACCTTTTAACTTAGACGAATACAAAGCGGCGCTTGATTTGAAAGACGTAGAAGGCGAAAACGGTTACTCAACCATAGAACGAGTAGGTATCAGACCGACACTTGACGTCAACGGTATCTGGGGCGGATATATTGGTGAAGGCGCAAAAACTGTTATTCCTTCAAAAGCTTTTGCCAAAATATCCATGCGACTGGTACCTAATCAAGATAATGAAAAAATAAGTCAGCTCTTTAAAAAACATTTTGAATCCATCGCTCCCGACTCTGTTAAAGTAGAAGTAAAAATACACCATGGCGGACAAGGATATGGCTGTCCTATAGATTTACCGGCATACCGAGCTGCTGAACGTGCTTATACCGAGACATTTAATAAGAAACCTATTCCTACAAAAAGCGGTGGAAGTATTCCTATCATCGCAGCTTTTGAAAAGATATTAGAGACCAAAACGATGCTAATGGGATTTGGTTTGGAATCCGATGCCATTCATTCTCCTAACGAGAACTTTCCGGTAGACCTCTTTTTCAAAGGCATAGAAACTATACCACTCTTTTATAAGTATTTTGTTGAATATTTTAATAATTCAAAATAACCATTAAGATGGAATATAATTTTAGAGCCGTAGAACAAAAATGGCAAAAATACTGGGAAGAAAATAATACTTATAAAGTAGATATAGACACAGAAAAACCAAAGTATTATGTATTAGACATGTTCCCGTACCCATCAGGTGCGGGATTACATGTGGGACATCCGCTCGGCTATATTGCCTCGGACATCTATTCAAGATACAAAACCTTAGAAGGTTACAATGTGTTGCATCCTATGGGATTTGACGCCTTTGGATTACCGGCAGAGCAGTATGCCATACAATTTGGCAAACATCCAAAAGTAACTACCGAACAAAATATTAATAGATACAAAGAACAGCTAAAAAATATCGGACTGTCTTATGATTGGAGTAGAGAAGTCAAAACGTCAGACCCCCAATATTACAAATGGACACAATGGACATTCCTTCGCATGTTTAATCATTGGTTCAATAATAATACTCAAAAAGCAGAACCGATAGATACTTTGATAGCAGAATTTAATAAGAACGGAAATATGCTTGTCAATGCCTCCTGCTCGCCGACTCCTAAATTTTATGCAGAAGTATGGAGAGGAATGGAAGAAAAAGAACGCATGAACATCTTACTCAACTATCGTCTTGCCTATCGTGCAAAAACACTTGTAAATTGGTGTCCCAATCTGGGAACCGTTCTCGCAAACGACGAAGTAAAAGAAGGATTATCTGTACGAGGAGGACATCCGGTAATACAAAAACCAATGTTACAGTGGCTTATCCGAGTAACAGCGTATGCCGAGCGTCTGGTAAACAGCTTAGACAACTTACAGTGGACTGACGCCCTCAAAGAGATGCAACGAAATTGGATAGGACGTTCACAAGGTGCCGAAGTTTTGTTTCCTGTGAAAGATAGCAATCTTAAAATTAAGGTCTTTACAACGCGTCCGGATACTATCTACGGTGCAACTTTTATGGTCATCGCTCCAGAAAATCCGCTACTTCTCAAAATAACTACCGAGCAATATGCAAGCGAAATAAAAGAGTATATTGAAAATACAAAGAAGAAAACCGAACGAGAACGACAAGCAGATGTGAAAACTATTACCGGACAATTCTCCGGCGACTATGCTATCAATCCGTTCACTAACAGTGAAATACCTATATGGACAAGCGACTATGTGCTTGCAGGTTATGGTACAGGTGCGATAATGGCAGTTCCCGCACACGACAGTAGAGACTTTGCTTTCGCAAAATATTTTAATATTCCGATAATTCAAGTTGTCAGTGGAGCAGAAATAACAGAAAATTCGTATGATGCAAAAGAAGGGACGATGATAAATTCCGGAATTATTGACGGACTTGAAGTTAAAGATGCGATGACGAAAATTATTGACGAAATAGAAAAACGACAAATAGGTAAACGACAAATAAATTATAGAATACGAGACGCCATCTTCAGCCGACAAAGATACTGGGGTGAACCTTTTCCGTTTTATTATAAAGATGATATTGCATATCCGATAGACGAAAATAATTTGCCACTACAACTCCCGAATTTAGATGTTATTTTACCTACCGAAAAAGGTGAGCCACCGCTTGCCCGGTTAGATAATTGGAAAACAAGCGAAGGATATCAATATGAAACAAGTACAATGCCCGGTTTTGCCGGCTCATCGGCTTACTTCATTAGATTTATGGATCCAAACAATGACCAACAACTTGTCTCAACTGAGGCAAATAATTATTGGCAAGACGTAGATTTATATATTGGCGGAACGGAACATGCAGTAGGACATCTTATTTATTCACGATTCTGGAACAAATTTTTATACGATTTAGGTTATGTCTGCAAAGATGAACCATTCAAAAAACTTATTAATCAAGGAATGATACAAGGACGCTCCAATTTCGTGTACCGTATTAAAAATACTAATACTTTTGTATCTTATAATTTGAAAGATAATTATGAGGTCACCGAATTGTATGCCGATGTGAATATTGTTAATAATGACGTACTTGACATAGAAAAGTTTAAAATGTGGAATCCCGAATATCAAAAAGCCGAATTTATTTTAGAAGACGACAAATATATTTGCGGATGGGCAGTAGAAAAAATGTCCAAATCAATGTACAACGTTGTAAACCCCGACAATATTATTGAACAATATGGAGCAGATACCTTGAGATTGTACGAAATGTTTTTAGGTCCTTTAGAGCAATCTAAACCATGGAACACAAATAGTATAGAAGGTGTGTATAAATTTATAAACAAGTTCTGGCGACTCTTTTTTGATAAAGATGGAAAATTTATTGTAACCGCCGAGACTCCAAGCAGAGAAGAATTTAAAATACTGCACAAAACAATTAAAAAGACAAAAGAAGATATAGAGAAGCTGTCTTTAAATACGTCAGTTAGTGCTTTTATGATTTGTGTGAACGAGCTGACGAGTTTGAAATGCAATAAAAAAGAGATATTAGAGCCATTAACAATTATCCTCTCGGCTTTTGCACCACACATCACCGAAGAAATATGGCAGCTGTTAGGACATACCACAAGCATACGTTTTGCAACTTTTCCAAAAGTAGAAGAGCAATATCTGTTAGAAACTCAAATCACATATCCAATTGCCTTGAATGGCAAGACTAAGTTCACATTAGATATACCAATAGATTTTGACAAAAATGCAATAGAAAAAGAAATATTAAATAACGACAAAGTAAAACAACTTATTGATAATAAAACAGTTATCAAATTTGTTATTGTTCCGAATCGCATGATTAATATTGTTGTCAAATAATTGAAGATTACTTTTTAAGGTTCTTGAATGATTTTTGTGAAAGGTTCACGCAAGATTTAGAATCAAATTTCTTAAAAAATCATATATTCCACTAAAATCATTCAAGAATCTAAATAGGGTCTACATTTATACTAATAAAAATGGAGGAGAATTCGGGTTCGGCTTTTAGTCGCGAACATGCTGTGACAATAATTTCACGTGCTGCCGAGTGCGGTTTCTGTTTTTCTATCTTAATTAAAATCTCTTTGATAAACAAATTTTGAATACGACTAATCAGCGGATATTCGGGTCCGAGAACACGTTTATCAAAAACAGATTTTAAATAAGTAGCCAGTATATCTGCTGCTTTATCCGTTTTTGCAAGTTCTTTATGTTTAATAGATATTTTTATCAGTTTATAATATGGCGGATATTTAAAATTTTTGCGTTCAATGAACTGATTTTTAACGAGTCCATAATAGTCGTTCTCCATAATATATTTAAAAATATTATTTTCCGGCGCAGATGTTTGAATGATAACTTTTCCTCTCTTGTCTTTTCGTCCTGCTCTACCGCTTACCTGTACAAGCATCTGGTAGCTGTGTTCGTAAGCTCTAAAATCGGGGAAGTTGAGTAATGTGTCTGCGTTCATGATACCTACTACGGAGACATTTTGAAAATCTAATCCTTTAGAAATCATTTGTGTTCCCACCAGGACATCTATATTGTGTTGTTCAAAGTCATTAATTATCTGTTCATAATTGCTTTTGCTTCGCGTGGTGTCATAATCCATTCGTTCCACTTTTGCGTCCGGGAAAAATATTTTTATTTCGTCTTCTATTTTTTGTGTTCCAAACCCTTTTGTTTGTAATGTTGCATCACCGCATGCGAGACAAGTTTTCGGGGTGTTCAGTTTGTATCCGCAGTAGTGACAGATGAGGTCGTTTGTTTTTTTGTGATATGTCAGCGAGACATCACAATTTTCGCATTTAGGTATCCAAGCGCATGAGCGGCATTCTAAGTATGGCGCAAATCCTCTACGGTTTTGAAATAGAATTACTTGTTCGTTTTGTAGAAGTGCGGTTTTAATATTTTCTAAAAGGAGCGGCGAGAAAATAGATTTCATTAATTTTTTACGAGTCAGTTCTTTTGTATCTACGATGAATGTTTGTGGTAGTTGCACGTTTTTATATCTCTGGCGAAGTTCCACTAATTTATATTTGTCGGCAAGACAGTTAAAATATGTTTCAAAAGAAGGGGTTGCAGTAGCCAGCAGCACCTTAGCTTTATAAAAGCTGCCAAGTACCACTGCGGCATCTCTGGCATTGTAACGTGGCGATGGGTCATATTGTTTATAGCTGTTTTCATGTTCTTCGTCCACGATAATTAGTCCTAAGTTACTGAAAGGCAAAAATATAGAAGACCGTACTCCGAGTATTATTTGATAATTGCTTTTTTTTGGGTTACTAATATTTTTCCATATTTCGGTACGATGCATGTCCGAAAATTTGGAATGATAAACTCCTACGTGTTCGCCGAAGATTTTTTTTAGACGATTGATTATTTGCGTGGTAATAGCTATTTCTGGAAGCAGATATAAAACTTGGTACCCTTTTTCTATATATTCTTTTATGAGGTGAATAAAAACTTCTGTTTTTCCGCTTGAGGTTATTCCAAACAGAAGGACATTTTTATTTTGCGCGAAGTGATTTTGTATCTGTACCAGCGCATCTGTTTGTGCTTCGGAGAGTGTTTTTATTTCATATACTTCTTCGGGGTGAGCTCTTCTAATATTAAAATCTTTTTCTTTAATAAAAAAGACATCTTTTTTTATTAAGCTGTCTAATACAGAGGCACTTACGCTGACATTATTTAAGAGTTCGGTCTTAGATATTTCATATTGGCGACCTTGCGGTGATTCAAAATCTAAATTGCACAAGGCGGCAAATTTAGTCAACAGTTCTATTTGTTTTGGCGATTTTTCCAGCTCGTCAAATACGGCTTTTAAAGTTTGTTCCGTATTAATTCGTTCGGCAAGACATACAAATTTCTCCTTTTTGGGTTTATTTTTATCTCTTATTTTTTCTTCTATCAGTACAGCTTTTTTATCTAACAGACTGTTTAAAGATTTGATGGCGATTTTTTTTTCTATGAATTGATATATTTCATCTATTTTAACAGATTTATTTTTTTTCAGATATTCGTAAATATTTCGTTCAAAAACATTTAAGGTTAAATATTCGGTGAACTCGGGGTTAAAATATATAAATGTTTCACTTTCAAGTTTTAATCCCATCGGTAATGCGGCTTTGTATATATCTCCCAGAGGACACATATAATAGTCTGCGAGCCATTCCCAGAATTTAAAGTTTATTTCCGCTACAATAGGATTCTCGTCTATGACAGTAATTATTTCTTTAATTTCATACCCTAATGGCTGAATATTGTGCGTTTTACGAACTATTGCCGAGTATAATTTCTTCTTTCCAAAAGGCACGACTACACGTCTCCCTTGTTTACATTTTTCATGTAAATCTCTCGGTATGAGGTATGTGTACAATTGCGGTATTGGAAGCGGTAAAATTATATCGGCAAATAGCATCATGTTGTCATCAGTTAATAAAAATTATTTTTTTCATAATAACTTTGTCATCTATCGTAAATTTAACATAATAACTTCCTACGGCAAGCGATTTGTCGTGTGCGTTAAAATCTATACTTTGACTTCCATATTGTTGTTTATTGTTGACTAAGTTAGCAACTCTCACTCCTATTGCGCTATAAATTTCTACAGAAACATTAGCTTTATCTTCTATGTTGTAAGAAATATTGACGCTTTCGGTGAATGGATTAGGAAAAACGTTGACAGAAAAATTAATATCATCTAATTTTGTTTGTTCTAAGCTTTGTTGAAATGCTTCTTCGTTATAGTAACCATTTGTATTAGTGGTAGTTCCATCTTTTGTTGTGACTCTGTCTATTGTAACTGCCATTATCGGTAGCGGATAGTCTTGCGAGTACCACAAATATTTCTCGTTATAAATTTCTGTTGTTTGACATGCAGTTTCAAAAATATGATTTATAGATTTGACACGTAAAACATTTGTTACAATTGTGTTGTTCGGTAAGACCAGAGTTCCGTAAGCATCACCTTCTACATAATAATCTCCTTCTATACTGCTGTGAAGCTGTCCATAATAAATTCCTTCGCCTTCAAGTTGTCCGGATATTTTGTCACCGTAGCTAAACGGATATTTCATTCTTACTATTGGTTCGTAAAAATGAATTACTGCCTTAGGAGTTGTCAGACCATGATATTCTATTCCAAATTCATCGCAGTTGAAGTAAAAACGATTCTCGCCGTCTAATATTATGATATTAGAATATGGCACTATTCGTTTAGAATCTAACTCGTCTACGTCAAAAATCTCCGATTTCTTTAGAATCTTACAATCGATAGCCGAGAAATCCCATATTTTATTTTCGCCGGCTTCGCCCTGACTTAGATTTTCTACTCCCTGAGTAAGATGCTCATAATAAGGTTTAAGTCCATGAGTTTGATAAGTTAAGGTAACTTGTGCATTTAGCACGACACTGCAAAACACTGATATTATTAATAATAACTTTTTCATTGTATTAAAAATTAAATATTATACTTATATAAAGACGCATAAAAAATCATTTAGGTTGCTTAGGGTCAATAATTTTGTCGTTTAGATTTAAAAAACACGAGTGTTAAAAAGAACAAAATATAAGAAATAGAAATAGCTAAAAAGAAGACGATACTTGTAGTATCTGCTGTTTCTGTTATTTGCTCTTTCAGTAGCGGGTCAGATAAGGCAGTGGTCAGCGATGGATTCGGATTAAGATTGCTCATTGCCTCAAGTGGAAAATATTTTGAAAAATCCTTCTGATTGACAAAAAATATGAAGCTCAAAAAATTCTCAAAGATATAATAAGCTATATAGACAATAACCGAGACGGCGGTAGATTTTAGAAAGAAGGCAATAAATAAAGCAAATGAAAGTAATCCGAAAGTCTGCAAAAACAACAAAAGTACATTAGAGTAATTATCAAAAATCAGACGGTAGTTCTCGGACTCTGTAAAACCAAAACCGTAAATAAGAGTTATTATTGTTACTACTAAAGTATAAAGAGTTGAAATAAAGAGTATTAAAAAGATTTTACTTATTATTATTTCAGTTCGGCTCAGTCCGGTGATGATACTTTGTTTAAAAGTATTAAAATTGTAATCATTTGTAACTAATATAATAGTCAGGAGTGAGAGCAGATGAATAAAAAAACTTGACAGCCATGTTGTCGTCTTCCATATCAGCGGAAATTTATAATAACTTTTCAAATCAAGCGCACTTCCGAAGAGTTGGATATCAAAAAACGGAACGAAAGCGCTAATAAAAATAAATAATGCTAATGTCATAGCAATAATTATCCAGAAGCCATTATAGTAAATGGTCTTTATCAACTCGGTAGATATCGTTTTATATAGTTTCATATATTAAATTTTTTCTACAAAAATATGTATTCTTTTGAATAATACAAATTAGTTTTAATTTTTTTTATGTTAATTTTCTCGCAGAGTCTCGCAAAGTTAAAAAACGCAGAGTTTCGCAAAGATTTGATAATCAATAAATTTAGGTGCTAAATAGTTACCATTTTTCTATCAATATAATTTCTTGTTCGGTTAATTCGTAAAGTTTGTAAACTAATTTGTCTATTTTGTTTTCTAAAATAGTTGTATCAATATTTTCTTTTTTAAGGTTTATTATTTGGGTTACAAGTTCCTCAAAAACTTTTTGCTCATTTTCAGATAGTTTAATGATAGGCAGATTTTTTAAAAACGCTTTTTTATAACGATATCCGGTTGCACCGAGTCCGCCTCCTGCGTAAAAATTTTTGAACGCCCACGACAACAATTTTGAATTTAACATAGCCGTAAGGTATTTTAAATTACTTCCGGTCATTAAAAAACAAGTTGCATCTATGTAATATTTTTCTGTATCATAATGAAATTGCGGACTTTGAACTATCTCAGAATAAATTATCTTATCTTTTTCAAAAATATCATTATATGCACAGTTTCTTAAATTAGTCCAATGATTACCAGAGTCTTCTCTATTTTTTAATTGATTTTCAAATTGTTTTAAATAATCATAAATTGTTGGATAATCGTCTTCGGCAATAATTCTGTTGATTCTAAATTTATGTTCACTTAATTTTTCTATTCGTTTTGCTATTTTTTTCTTTCCGTTATCATTCTTATAAACATACAAATTATTGGCATCTTTTTTATATTTGCGTCTTTAATTTTTTCTATAAACCCATTGTGTGTATTTATTAACCACAAATTTGCATAATTTATATGATATTTTCTTATGTCACGTCCTCTTAATAAAGGTTTAATAATTTCAATATTTTTGCTATCAAGACTAATTAATTTCTCTTTTGTTTGATTATCAATTATATATGCTTCATTAAAACCTGTTTTAATTCCAAAATTCATTTTTATATCCCAGTTTTTTAATGGAATGCCTTTTTCGTCTATTTTTTGTTTAATCGTATTTTCGTTTGCCGAGGTCAAGTTCCATACTCCGTTGTCTAAATTATTTAACAATATTTTG
>DYQJ01000114.1 GCA_020719345.1 Draconibacterium orientale
GAAAATAAAATAAATAGCGTGTTTAGTCACCATTATTTTACGCTATCAAAAAGTTAAGATATAAAAAATATATTTTGTTGCAAACAAATACTCTTTTTTTTATTAAAAAATATAATCAAAGACTCCAAAAAGACTTGCCGAAAAAACAATTATGACTATTATTAAAATGATTCTTATAAAGTTAGCCCCTTTTCGCATAGCATAATGCGAGGCAATAATTCCACCGATTAAATTGCCGATTGACGAAAAAATAGCCATTGCATAATCTACCTGGTCATGCAAAATAAACACGACTAAGACAAACGGACTGTACAAAAAAACGGTAAATATTTTGAGGGCATTAGCTTTTACCAAATCATAACCGGAGACTAATACCAGTGCGGCAAGCAAAAATATTCCTACTCCGATATGAATAAATCCACCATAAATTCCTATTAAAAAGTATATTATGTAATGATACCATTTAGGGTTTTCTTTGGCAATTTCTTTTTGTTCGGCGAGCCAGCGTTCGGGCTTGTAGATGACAAAAAATAACATTACAACCATCATGGCGCCGACGATTTTTTCAAAGACGTCTTTATCTATACTTATAGCTATTTCGGCGCCGGCGATTGAGCCAAGTGTTATTGCTATTCCGAGTAAGATACCTTTTTTTACATCTAATACGTTGTTCTTTTTAAAATTGATAGCCGCTGCGAGAGTTTGCAATACTACTCCCATTCTAACTGTCCCGTTGGCAATGCTCACAGGAGCTCCTAAAAACATAAAGAGTGAATAGCTAATAACTGTTCCGCTACCGGCAAAAGTATTGACGATGCCGGTTAAGAAACCGGCAAGTATCAGTAAACTAATTATTTGCCACGAAAAAAGGTCTAACGAGTGAAAATATTGAAATATCATAATCCGCTTATTTCAAGATTTCTACGGCTTTAATAAAAATATTATCTATCTGATGATAAACTCTATAAAAGTCATCTTCACCGAGAATATTTCTAATAATATAAGAATTAAGTTGAACTGTTATTAGTCGTTTAGAGGTTTCTATCTCGCTGTCGTCAGAGGTGATATTTTTTTTCTTGGCAAATTCTACAAATCTATTAAAAATATTTTGAGCATTAAGATGGCTGACTATTTTGTCGGCTTTATCTAATTTTGACAATACATCTCTGTTGTTATCAGCATATTGTATGGCATATTGATATATAAGATTTTTGGCAGTAATTTTATCATAAAAATTTGTGAACTCGGTAGTATCTACTGCCACAAAAATATCCGGCATTATTCCGCCGCCGCCGTAAACAATTTTACCTTTCTTAGTAACAAATTTTAAGGAGTCTGCAAACAGTGTGGAGTCTTCGTGTTGTAATTCGCCATGTTTTATGCGGTTGTAAATTTCTGTGGCATAGTCGTCATCATCTTTTGTATAAGGTTTTTGAATACTTCGTCCTGTCGGGGTATAATATCTGGCTACGGTCAGCCGCACCGATGAGCCGTCATCAAATAGTATCGGTTCTTGTACTAAGCCCTTTCCAAAGCTTCGGCGTCCAATAATTGTTGCTCTGTCATTGTCTTGAAGTGCGCCGGCTAATATTTCGCTTGCCGAGGCAGACCACGAGTCTATCAGTACTGCAACTTCTAATTCTTCGGCAGAATTACTATTATTTGTAGCAAAATATTCTTTTTTGGGTCTTGCTCGTCCTTGAGTGAAAACAATTAAATCTCCTTTCGGAAGGAACTCGTCTGCTATATCTGTTGCTTCGGTTAAATATCCGCCGCTGTTACCTCGTAGGTCAAGGATTAATTTGGTCATGCCTTGCGATTTCAAATTAGTTAGCGCTTGCATGAATTCGGCATACGTTGTTTGTGCAAATCTATCAATTTTGATATATCCTATTTCGTTATCATACATATAATCAGCGTCTATGCTGTACAAAGGAATTTTGTCGCGAGTGATGGTATAGCTGAGGAGTTCGGAATGTCCGCTTCGTTTGATACCGACTGTAACTTTACTTCCCTTCTTTCCTTTCAAATTTTTAATAACATCATCCGAGTTTATTTTCTTTCCGGCAAATAGCGAGTCGTTTATGGTTATAATTCTATCGCCGGGCAAAAGTCCTTCTTTCTCTGATGGTCCTCCGGAGATGACATCTATAATTAATATAGTGTCGTTCTGTACGTTAAACTGAACACCGATTCCCTCAAAGCTACCGTCTAAAGGTGCTTGAATCTCTGCAAAATTGCTTGCAGAAATATAAGACGAGTGCGGGTCTAACTCGGTCAGAAGCTTGGGAATTATTTTTTCTATGATACTGTCCACTGCGATGGAGTCAACATAATTAGAATTTATCATACTTATCAAAACAGACAGTTTCTCGTCGTCCGAGAATTTTTTATTCGCATACCCCATATCTGTTTTGTATAACAAACGTCCTAATGATAGTCCTATTAATACAGATAATACAACTAATAAAACAGTTAAAGTTCTTGAAGAATTTGTATTTGTCATTTCTTTTTATTTTAAAATAAATTTATCACAAAATTAATTTTTTTTTTGTAAAAATTTTTGTAAAATTTTTTTTTTATTTTCATAAAAATATTTTTTTAATTTTAAAATATATGTACTTTTGCCAAAGTAAAAAAAATATTTTTTAACGTGCATAATTATTTAGAAGAATTAAACCAAAATCAACAAGAAGCTGTACAAAATGTAGAGGGCGCTTCGTTGATAATAGCAGGAGCAGGATCCGGAAAAACCAGGGTTCTGACATATAAAATAGCATATCTTTTAGACTTGGGATACAAGCCATACAATGTACTTGCGCTGACGTTTACCAACAAAGCAGCCAAAGAGATGAAGGAGAGAATTGTTAAGCTTGTAGGTACTGCCGCATCAGATATATGGATGGGAACTTTTCATTCTATGTTTTTACGGATTTTGCGAAAAGAACACAGTGCTATAAAATATCCACTTAATTTTACTATCTATGATAACGTTGATTCTAAAAGTGTTATCCGAGATATTATTAAGACTTTAAAACTTGATGATAAAGTGTATGTTGTAAACGAGGTTTTGTCGCGCATATCTAAGGCAAAAAATAATTGCATCACGCATGTTATGTACAACAACGATTCGGAAATACAAAAAAATGATTATAGAGCATCAAAACCTGAAATGGGACGTATTTATGAGGTTTATCAGAGACGATGTTATAATGCCAATGCAATGGATTTTGATGATATCCTTCTGAATACTAATATTTTATTTCGTGATAATCCGGAGATTTTAACCAAATATCAACGAAAATTTACTCACTTGTTTATAGACGAGTATCAAGATACTAATTTTTCACAATATTCAATAATAAAAAATCTTGCAGCAATATATCAAAATATCAGCGTAGTAGGAGATGATGCTCAAAGTATTTATTCGTTCCGAGGAGCCAGGATAGAGAACATTTTTAATTTTCAAAAAGACTATCCTAATTATAAGATTTATAAGCTGGAACAAAACTATCGTTCCACAAAAAATATTGTAAAAGCTGCTAATTCGTTGATAGATAAAAATGAGGTTCAGATAAAAAAAACTATTTATACGGAGAACGAAGATGGCGAAAAAATTAAAATCTTAGAAGCAATAGATGACCTGGCAGAAGGAAAGATAGTCGTAAATGAAATTATAGAAAAATATCTAAGTAAGTATATTAATTATAGTGATTTTGCCGTTTTGTATCGGACTAACGCGCAATCCCGAATAATAGAGGAGAATTTGCGACAACGAAATATCCCGTACCGAATTTATGGCGGAATCTCTTTTTATCAGCGAAAAGAGATAAAAGATGTCATCGCATATTTTCGTTTGGTGGTGAACAACAATGATGACGAAGCTTTGAAACGTATAATCAATTATCCCAAACGGGGAATTGGTGATACCACCTTAGATAAAATTTATGAATATTCACAAGCTAATAATATTTCTATATGGAAAGCGCTTGTTGCTTTAAAACAAAATCCGCTTGACCTTAGTACTCGTTCTGTCAACGGCATAATGGCTTTTGTGAAAATGATTATGGAGTTTAAAGATAAAATGGAGTTTATGAACGCACACGATTTGGGCAAAGATATTATCGTCGGCACACAAATAATAAACGAACTCTATAACGACAAAACGTCAGAAGGAATTTCAAGATACGAGAATGTGCAGGAATTAGTCAATGGTTTGGAACGTTTTGCTAAAAATGAGGAAATACCTGAAGCCGACAAAACATTGGCAAACTATCTTCACGAAATATCTTTGCTTACAAACGAAGATAACGAAAAAGATGGCAAATCAGAAAAAGTTAATCTCATGACCGTTCACGCATCTAAGGGCTTGGAATTTAAAAATGTTATTATAGTGGGAATGGAAGATGGACTATTTCCCTCGTCTATGTCCTCGTCTTCGCAAAAAGAAATAGAAGAAGAACGGCGTCTGTTTTATGTTGCCATCACCAGAGCGCAAAAATATTTGACTATTTGTTATTCTAATCTTAGATTCAAGTGGGGACAAATGTCCGAGTCCAAGCCGAGTCGTTTTTTGAAAGATATAGATTCCGAATATGTATTTAATCCATCGCCAAGTAAGATATGGAGTAAAAAACAAGAGTTTGAAGAAGCTAATTTTGAGGATTTTTATCCCAAAACTTTTTCACAAAAGACAGAAAAAATATTGCCAAAGAATGAGCCGCAAAAAAATTTCGTACTTACGAAGATGCCGAATTTGAGTTCTTCTAATCAAATAAAAAAAGAATCAGACTCGCCAAACGAAGACTCCACAAAAGTAAGTATCGTGGAGATAAACGGCATGAAAAAAGGCACAATAGTAGAACATGATAGATTCGGAGAAGGGATTGTCGTTGATATAGAAGGTGTTATGCCTAATACAAAGGCAACCATTAATTTTAAGGTCGTGGGACAAAAACAGCTGTTACTAAAATATGCTAAATTAAAAATTTTAAAATAAAAATATTTAAACCAAAAATCAATTTTATGATAGATTATAATACACAAAAAAATCGTTTGATACTGCACGAATATGGTCGCAATGTACAAAAGCTTGTAGAATACGCTTTAACGATAGAAGACCGTGAGAAACGAAATTTAGTTGCACAAGAGATAATTACTATACTTGGCAACTTAAATCCGCATCTTCGCGATGTGAACGATTTTAAACACAAGTTATGGGATCATCTGGCTATAATGTCTGATTTTAAATTAGATATAGACTCGCCATATACTACTCCGACCCCCGTAACTTTCTATTCTAAGCCAAAAAAAGTTCCTTGTTTGACGCAAGAGGTTAAATATCGTCATTTTGGGAGAATAATAGAAAAACTTATACAGCATGTAACAGAAATCGCCGATTCCGAAAAGAAAGAAGTTCTGGTGGAGATAATTTCTAATCACATGAAGAAGTCGTATCTCATGTGGAACAAAGAGACGGTTTCCGATGACTTGATTTTTGAATCGTTGCTGGATTTGTCAGATGGTAAATTAGTTAACAGCTCCGGCTTTGCGTTGCAAAATTCTAAAGATATTATTCAAAAGACAAGAAAAATTAAACCTGTAAAAGCACAACAACCCAATCCTGTAAAATAAATAATGTAATTAATTAGGAAGCTCTTTTTATAACAACGAGGTAGTAATATTTTTGCAAAAAGCATCTCCCCTCTCCTACTTTAATGGTTTGTCCATTGGAGAAAACTGCTAAATTCTTTCTGCAAAGATGTTGCGATTGCGTTTATTTATAGGTAGTTAGTTGTTTATTATTTGAATAGCTGCAAGTCTGCCGTTATCACTGTCATCAAATAGTATTTGTTTGTTGTTCACGAGTTCTACATGCGATTTGATAGGTATCAACTTATTTTCGGTTATATCTTTTAGCGTAGGCATATTTTCATTTACGAGATACCATTTTTGATTATAAAAGACAAAATAACCTACCCTTTTTTTGTCGGCTTCGTTAAGTTTTTCGTTAGGAAAGATATTTTTAAAGATATGCCATTTATATAAAGCTTGATTGTTATATACTGTCAATCGGTGGTCGTCGGCACCGTATGCTTTGTTATGTTTTTTTGAGTACAAATTGATAATAGGCAATGTTCCTCTGTATTGAGTTCCACAAAAAGGACAAATAGGTTTAGTTTTATTATCAAAGACAAAATATTTTTGTTCGCAAGAGTAATTTTGACATGGTTGCATCAGGTCTATGGTTTTAACTAATGCAATTTCCCATTCTTCGGCAGTAGGTCTGCTGCTTGGATTATGTAATCCGTCAATAAAAGCTTTATCAAAGAGATTTTTTAAATAAGGTCCGGCAACGTTGTAAGGGATTTTATTTACATCTGCCCAAGGTAAAAAGGTTTGTTTTATATCGTTTAAATTAGGTCTGTTTGAGGCGTCTGTTGGATGCTCAATAAAAAGTGCATTTTCTCCCATTGACATTTCTTCGTCTTTTGCGGAATCGAGGTCGTGTATTTTGCCTCCTCTTAATGGATGACGGTACAACAAATACGAATAAATCATTACCGCCAGTGCATGTCTGTCTGTTTCTATGCAGGGTGTTTTTCTTTTGGTGTCGTTGTATGCGTAGGTTCTTGTTTTTAAAACTTCGGGTGCGATGAAGTCGGGTGTCCCTAATACTTCGGGCGGAAATTTACCGGGGACTACAAGCGTGTCTATATCAATTACCGCCGCATTACCGCCGCTTGGGTCGATGAGTACGTTTTTATAAGATAGGTCTGAGTGTGCGAGTCCGGCTGCGTGTAGTCGTTTTACGGCTCTGCTTATGAGTATGCAAATTCTAAAATAAGATTGCCAATTCCCTTTTTCGCGGTCATCGAGAAATTTGCTTCGTAGATTAGCCGATGCAAACCATTTACCGTCTTTTTCTTTGCCTTTGATATTCATAAAATCGTTGTTCTTAGAGCCATATTCAAAGAAGAAATGTTTTTGATATGCGGGAGCAACGAGTCCGAGTTTTCCTTCATGTACGACGATGTCATAAGGGAAGCAGTATAATTTGTTCCAATATTCTCCACCTATCTGGTTAAAGATTCGGGGATGATAGACCTTTACTATTGTCATCAGTCTGTCAATGGTAGTTTCATTAATATGACTGCGAATGAATTGAACTACGTATGTTTTGTCGGGACTAAAATATACGTCTTTCATTGCTCCGGCACCGATGATAGTATCTTCAAATTCTATCATAGCATTGTTTATGACTGATATAAGTTTTATAATTGCCATATTACTAATATATTATTGCTAATGTTCGGTCGTCATGATTTCCTTTTGACCAGAAGTTTAACCATTCTAATAGTTCTGTTTCCGGTTTTGTATCAGGTTGTTTGAGAATAGGTATTAATTCGTTCCACAAATTGTTCCATTTTTCGGGCTTTAACAAATTGTTTTCTGTTTCAAATTTGGGGTCAGTTATTCCATCTGTCATGGCAAATAATGAGACGAAGTTTTTTATACATTCAAATTTGATACGTTGATATATGTTTTTATCTTCGGTCATTTCTCGCATGGTAATGAATCGTGTTTGTCCGGCAAATTCGCCGGTATCTTGGTCGTTAAGAATTTTTATTTCGTTATCATTCAACAATATGGCTATTGCTCCGTCTCCTACAGAATAAGTTGCAAAAAAATAAAAGTCGGCTATTTTTTTGTAAATAATTAATAATAAAGTAGTTGCGTAGTCTTTTAAAACTGCATTTTCATTAATTGCCTCGTTTTGTAATAATTTTAAAGAATGTGAAATTGCATTTTGAAAGATAATAAAAAGGAAGTAGCTTATAATTTTTTGTTTATCAGGGTCATTTGTATTATAAAAATCGGTAGCAATTTTAATTAGTTCTTCGGTTTTGGTATCGTCAAGATAGTTTTTCATTTTAGCTATCGTTTCATTACACATTATTTCTGCTCCTTTTCTTGCAAATTTAGCGGAGCCGGCTCCATCTGCAACAGCAATTAAAAAGAAGTCATTATGCAATTCTATCTTAAAATGGTCGTCTCGGAATGTTCCTTGGTGTGCGTGTGAGCGTCCTCGTTGGCTTGCGGCAATTAGTTGTCTGTCTGAATTTATGATATGACAGCTTTGCGTATCTTCTTTCCAATATTTATCTAATTTGTTGGAAGGGATATTTTTCCAGAGACTTTTTGGGTCAGGGTTAATAGTTAATATTAAGTCTTTTTCTAATAAAGGTTTATTATTGTCCGAATATTTGATGGTCAGTTTAAATTCTCCGCTTTTAGTAGGTGTTCCTTTTATAGATAGCTCGTTTTGGTCAAAAGTTAAGCCAATTTCTATTAAACCGTATATTTGCATTTTATCAATATTCTCTCGTTCAAAAAATACTTCATAATATTTTCCGACAGAGGTATTTGGCAGCAATATATTTTTTTGACCGCAAACTAATATCTTATTTTTTTCTTGCATATTTTCAAATATCTTAATTAAATTACAGTTGCTTGTATTTCAGGAGGTGGCGGAGGTAGTTCAACTGAACCTTGTCCCATATTTTCGGAAGCTACTGATGCGGAGACCCATTTAAAAAAGCTGCTAAAAGTATTACTGTCCATTGTATCCAGACTATAGACGTTTTGTGTTAGTTCTTTTAAGTAGCTTGTTTTAGCTTTTGAGCCGGCGGCACATGCGACAATATTAGAAAAAATATTGTTTTGTATTATCGGGGTCATTTCTCTAAATATCCCGATGTCAGAAGGACTGCCGTCAGTGATGATTAACAACAAAGGTTTCCAATCGCCTTTCTGTTCGGTAGTGGTGTGAATAATATCTCTGTTAATAGCATGACACAATTCTTCTAATGCTTTTCCTAAGTGAGTAGCACCAGAAGAGGGTATATTAAATTCCGGTACTACAAACGTTTCCAAATCTGTTAAAGGTATTATCTGTTTTACCTGTGTGTCAAAAGTAATTATTGATAACCAGACAGTTTCCAGCGCAAAAGGGTCTTGTCGCAATGAAGATACCATTACTTTGAGACCATTTTTTAATGATTCTATAGGGTCTCCTTTCATGGAGCCGCTTGTGTCTAACAATAAATAAACGGGTAGTCGTCTCATAAATTTATATAGTAATAATTTTTAATTCGGGAGGCGGTGCCGGTAATTCGCCGATGTTTTTAATATCTTTTCCGTTAGTTTCAATTTTTTGACTACCTACGCTGATAGAAGCGGATACCCACTTGAAGAATGCACGTATTGTGTTTTGGTCAGTAGTATCCAACTGCACGACATTTTCGGTTATTTGTTTTAGTACTGTTATGTTGGCAGATGTTCCTGCAGCACATGCTACTATTACTCCTATTTTGCATTTTTTTAGTTCTGCGAGTCCATTTTTCCAGTTGTCTGTAGGTTCTCCGTCAGTCATAATAAATACGAGCGGTTTCCAATCTCCTTTGATGTCCGGTGTAGTTTTTACAATTTCGGTATTTACTTTATTAGCCAGCAAAGTTAGTCCTTCTCCGAGAGCCGTTCCTCCATTGGCACTTAGTTGCGGTTCTTGAAAAGCTAACAGCTCTGTTAGCGGGACTATTTGTTTTGCGGTATTGTCAAAAGTAATGACACTTAGAAATGCGGTTTCAAGTGCATAGGGGTCTTGTCGCAAAGAAGAAATCAATGTTTTTAGTCCGGTTTTAACACTTTCAATAGGTTCTCCGTTCATGGAGCCGCTTGTATCTAATAACAAATAAACAGGTAGTCGTCTCATCGTTAAGCTTATTTTAGATTGATATACTTTTTGAGTATTTCTATAAAGTTGTCTGTTTCAAGAGGTTCTCCTATTGCTCTAAGTTTCCATCCGCCATCTTTTCTGTATAGTTCGGCAAAAATGAGTGAACGTTTATTGCTGTAAGTTGCGTCTCCTGATAGATTATATCTTGCTATTTCTACTCCTTTTTTATCTACAGCGCGAATGAATGCGTTTTCTATCATTCCAAAATTTTGTTGTTTTTGGATTCCTTGATATATACAGACGTAAAATAAGACTTTTTTTATTCTGGGCGGAATTTTATCCATCATGACGATTATTTGTTCGTCATCTCCGTCTCCGTCTCCTGTTAGATTATCTCCGGTATGTACGATGTATTCGCCGTTATCAATAAATCCGTTTACTTTTCTTAGTATATCTGCTTTTTGGAGATTTTGATATGCTCCAAAATTTCCGGAAGGTGCAGTAAGATTGTGAAAATAAATTACGTCACTTTTCACGAGGATAACTTTTTGTCCGCTTGGCAGCGCATATTCGCCTCCGAGATTAGCAATTTTGTCGTTTTCATCTAATAATAGCGCCATTGCGTCTAAGTCATATTCTTCTTCTTTTGCGCCGAAAACTTTTCCTAAGAATCCGACATTTTTCTTTTTGACGTCCCAACCTAACCCTATTGTTACTCTGCTTAGGTCGTGTTCTTCTTTACGAAGATTAATCGTTTGTCCTTTCTGTAAATTGATAGCCATGATAAAATTATTTAATTACGTTAACATTAGCCGAGTATTTATCAACAAAAAAAGAGAGGTCTTTTTTGTAACCTATTCCCATAGCTTCAAATTTCCATTTGTTATCTCGTTTGTATAATCTTCCAAATTCTACTGCTGTCTCGATGGAAAAATCTTCGGCTAATTCGTATTTAGCAATTTCGTCGCCGTTTAGGTCATTAAAAATTCGGATATAAGAATTTCTTACTTGTCCGAAGTTTTGTTTAAGGTTTTCTGCGTCATTGATAGTAACTACAAAAATTATTTCGGTTACTGATTGATTTACCTTAGATAAATCTACTCGGATAGTTTCGTCATCTCCTCCTTCGCTGTTTCCTCCGCTTCGGTCGTCGTCTGCTCCTTGTACTGCTCCGTCTGGAGATAATTTATTATTGTAAAAGACGAAATATTCTTCGGTAGGAATTTTGCCGTTAGCCAGCATAAATGCTGAGGCATCTAAGTCGTAGTTAGGTCCGGTAGCTTGATTAGGATCCCATCCGAGTCCTACTCCCACTTTTGTTAATCCTACATCTATTCGTTGTCCCTTTGTCAAATTGATAGGCATATAGATACTTTTTTAGATAAATTTTAAAAATAATTATAAAAATACTTTTGCGAAAGTAATAATATTTTTTCTTTAAACAAATATTTTTAGTTTTTTTTATGAAAATAATGATTTATACTCAAAACGGGTATAATTTTAACTTTTATTCTTATGTAATTGTTTCGTAATTAAAACTTTGCCAAAGTTTTCAACTGGTACGTTTATTTTGTTGTAAAAATGAGTTTTATTTTCCTGTAAGTTTTATGAACATTTTTTTTAGTGGCGTTAGCCACGACATCTTTGTAGAAATTTAA
>DYQJ01000352.1 GCA_020719345.1 Draconibacterium orientale
ACTTTTGAGGTGAGATTAGGGTACTTTTCCATCTTTATGAATAATATAGGTTAGTATCTAAATAGAAAAAATAGAAATTTGATTAGAAATGATTCGTAATTAAAACTTGCCAAAGTTTTCAACTTTGGCAAGTTGCCGTTTATAGTATATTTATTTTATAATCTTCATCTCGTTAATTAGTCGAGTACAACCGGCGAATTTATCTACAATAAAAAGCACATATCTAATATCTACGTTAATACATTTTTGCATCTCGTTTTCAAAAGCAATATCTCCACTCATCGCTTCCCAGTTTCCGTCAAAAGCGAGTCCTATAAGTTCGCCGTTACCGTTCATAAGCGGGCTTCCCGAGTTGCCTCCTGTTATATCATTATTTGTAGTGAAGCATACGTACATTTGTCCATCTACTCCGTATTGTCCGTAGTCTTTGTTGTTATATAGTTCTTTTAATTTAGGTTCAACAAAAAATTGCCAGTCGTCTGGGTCTTCTTTTTGCATAATTCCTTCTAATGTAGTGTAATAGCTGTATTCTACAGCATCTGCTGGACTGTATTTACCTACTTTACCGAAAGTAAATCGCATGGTAGAGTTAGCATCCGGGTAAAATAGTCTGTCTTTTTGCATCTCTAATAGTCCGGCGAGGAATAGTCGGCGTCCTTTTGCGAGGTCATCATTGTATTTATCAGATAGGTCAAGTATGGCTTTGTATTTTTCGTTAACGGAGACTGCCAATATGTATGCGAGGTCTTTTTCTATAGCTTCTTTAGTTGGGTTTTCTATGAATGCGTTAAAACGTGTTTCGTCCACAAATATAGAATTTTCAAACAAGACTCCGATATATTTTTCAAAGTCGCCTGCATATTTAGTATTTATATCAATAATTTCTTGCGGATAGTATTTTTTGTCTACGTCGTTGACAAATAATAGTAACATTCGAGCGGCTACCTTTTGGTCTGTTGCAGGACTGTAATCTTTATAAAATTTAGCGGCAGAAGTTTTGAGTGCGAGTAGAGTAGCATTATCTTTTTCTATTTTTGTTCCTTTGACAAGGAGTTCATACAAATCTTTTGCCTCGTATGCCATTGTAATAAATTCTATGCCTCGTCTCAAGCTCTCTGATATGTAGAGGTTTGCATACGTGTACTCTACTCTGTTTTTATATGCGTTTTCTATTAAGCTAAGTGCTTCGCTGTATTTAGCGGTTCGAGTTTTATCTTCGTTAATCCATTTAGTAAAATCTTTTTCCAGTTCTTGCTTTTTTTCATATACTTTAAGCCGTTTTAATCCTTTATTTTGTCCGATAGAATATTTCCAGTAGTTACTACTTCTGGCATATTTAGAGGCATATTGAATCATTATTTTTTGGTCTTCGAGCATATCAGCCATGAGGATTTCTTGTCGGAGTCCACGTATCTTAGCAATATTTTTATTAGTGACATTAATTTGTTCTTCTACTCCGAATGAGGTTAAATATCTGTCTGTACTTCCGGGATATCCCATTACCATAGTAAAATCCCCTTCTTTATAACCTTTTAAAGATATAGGCAAATAATGTTTAGGTTTAAAAGGCACATTATCTTTAGAATATTCGGCAGGATTTCCATCTTTATCAGAATATACTCGGAAGATAGAGAAGTCACCGGTGTGACGGGGCCACATCCAGTTATCAGTGTCGTATCCGAATTTTCCGATAGAAGAAGGTGGTGAGCCAACATATCTGACATCATTATATATAAGATATACAAGTTTATAATAATTGTTTTCGGCGAAGAAAGATTGAATTTTAATTTCGTATCCTTTGGCAGTTGGATATGTTTTTTCGTCGGCAGCTTTTAGTTTCTCTATGGCTGCTTTGACTGCGGCTGTTCGTTCGTCTTGTGTCATTTTATCATTTAGCGAAGCTAAAATAGTTGAGGATACATCTTCTATTTTTACAAGGAACCGAACGAATAGTCCCGGCGTAGGTATTTCTTCTTCAAAAGAAGCTGCCCAAAATCCTTCGGCAAGGTAGTCGTTTGTAACGGTGCTGTGCTGTTGAATAGCCCCGTATCCGCAGTGGTGATTTGTAAGAATAAGTCCTTTGTCCGAGATAATCTCGCCGGTACAAAATCCACCGAAAGAAACTATCGCATCTTTTAACGAAGCTTTATTTACATTGTAAATGTCCTCTACACTCAGTTTTAAACCTTGTGCCTTCATCTGCTCGTAATTCTTGTTCAACAATGTAAGCAACCACATTCCCTCATCTGCTCTACTTATTTTACCGAAAATCAAAGTAAAAATCAACATCAATAATAGAGTATTCTTTTTCATCTGCAAAATTTTTATTTATTAGTTAATATTTT
>DYQJ01000115.1 GCA_020719345.1 Draconibacterium orientale
TATTTAGCAACGTAGTTGCGTAATCTTTGTAGAAAAAAATAACGAAAAAACAAAAGGTGCGTAGCAGCAAAATCTTTGTAACGATTTGTCAAACAACTATGTAGTGTGGAGGTTACCTATTTTCTACAAAGATTATGCAACTACGTTGCTAAATAGTATATTACCTTTTTCAGTGTAACATTTTTTTATATGAACAAACAAAAAGTCGCTATATTCTGGTTCCGCCGAGATTTAAGAACTGACGACAACAATGCCCTAATACATGCTTTAAATCAAGACCTTGAAGTTCTTTGTATATTTATTTTTGACACCAATATCTTAAATAAATTGAAAAATAAAGATGACGCCAGAGTAACATTTATACATAAAAATTTACAAAAAATTAATTCGTTCCTGAAAAAATATGACTCAGCACTGCTTTCTTTAAATGGAAAGCCCGAACAGATTTTCGCAGAACTAATGATAAAATACGACATAAAAAAAGTATATGCCAATCACGACTACGAACCCTATGCGATTGAAAGAGACAGAAAAATAAATATCCTCCTGAAAAATAACGATATAGATTTTATTACTTTTAAAGACAATGCCATTTTTGAAAAAAATGATATTCTAAAACAAGATGGCAAACCTTATAATGTCTTCTCGGCTTACATGAGACAGTGGAAATTAAAATTCGCACTCCTCTCCTTTGCACAAAAAAATATGCCAGTTAATCCAACTTTTCTTAAATTAGAATCAATAGATATTTTATCGCTTGAACAAATAAATTTTATTCCCAGCCAAATATCTGTAGAAGACCCAATTATTGACAACGAGTTGATAAAAAACTATCACTACACACGTGACTTTCCACAATTTAAAACCTCACAATTAAGTATTCATCTTAGATTTGGAACTATCTCACTCGCAAAACTCGCAACCTTAGCCAATCAAATTAATCAAGTCTTTCTTAATGAACTAATTTGGCGAGATTTTTATTTTATGCTCATATATCATTATCCGCAAACTACTGACAAATGTTTTAAGCCTAAGTACGAAAATATACCGTGGCGCAACTCGGAAGAGCAATTTTTCGCATGGTGCAACGGAAAAACAGGATATCCTATAATAGATGCCGGAATGACCGAACTCAACCAAACCGGACTAATGCACAACAGAGTACGAATGCTTACTGCCAGCTTCTTATGTAAAAACTTATTAATAGACTGGCGATGGGGCGAAAATTACTTTGCCGAAAAATTATTAGATTACGAATTATCATCAAACATAGGTAATTGGCAATGGGCGGCAGGAACAGGTTGTGATGCTGCACCTTATTTTAGAATATTCAACCCAATAACGCAAGCCGAAAAATATGATAATAATTTATTGTATATTAAAAAATGGATACCACAATATTCCCCCGACAAATATATCAACAAAATAGTCAATGCCTCCGAGCAAGCCAAAAAAACCATAGCAATCTATCGGAATATTTAAAAGACAAAATTAAAATTAGTTTTTATTTGTAATTTTATTGTTTTTTTTTACCTTTGTAAAAATTTTAAAACTAAATAAAATTATGAAAAAGAACAGTATATTATTTCTCGTCTTCGTTACCTTATTTTTATCAAGCTGCTTTAAGAAACCAGAATTTGCCGGAGTAGAAAAATTCAAGCTTGTTTCACAAACAGATACTTCTATCGTAGCAAGTATGTTTGTTAAAGTAAATAATCCTAATTCGTTTAGTATTCAAACAAATAGCATTAATTACAAAGCATTTATAAACAATGTGCAGGTAGGACAAGGAAACTCCGTAGAGCAGTTTGTCCTCAACGAAAATCAAATAACCAGCTTTGAAAATAAAGTTGAACTCAATATAGTAAAACTCATCTCCGTATATGATTTTATTATCAACAAAGACAGCTTTCCTATGGACATAGAATTTGTTGGTAATTTTACTAAGGTCAAAGCAAATATCACAAAAAGACAGACCGTATATATAGCGCCCAATGAAATCATCGCCAAAATTTTTAATGCTAATTATTTTAAAAATATTTTGTCGGTCTCTAAGTTTGAACTAAAAAATATGGGCATAAAAACTACCGAACTTTCAGTAAAAGCCGAACTAACTAATAATTTCCCAATAGAGATATCGGTAAATAAAATGAATCTTAACCTTTACAGCGATGACAAAGCAACAACCGCACTCGGAACTGCTAATCTGAAAAATCCTATTGTTTTAAAACAAAATAACACGCAAACTCTTGATATATCGGCAATTATTAATAACTCTAATGTAACAGCAAATCTCATGTCCAAAATAATGAGTGGTAATATTAAATTCTATTTGAAAGGCGAAATTTTTATGAAGGTTAAAGATAAAGAATTTAATTTCCCTTACAACTCTTGGATAACTTTATAAAAACTACGATAATGACACAAAAAAAGGTAAAAACTCAACAAAACAACTCGGACTCTGCAGCTAAGCGAAAAAAAATATTTGATTTCGCTAAATTTAAAATCGTCTACGACGAAAGATTTAAGTTTATTGTGGGACTGGTGATGTTGTTATTCTCGGTATATACTTTTATTGCTTTTGTCTCATTTCTTTTTACCTGGCAGATAGACCAAAGCAAATTTGACCTCAATTTTGCTGAATATTATTTCTCTGATATACAAGTAGAAAACTGGGCAGGTAAAACAGGAGCGCTACTTGCCGGATTTTTTATTTACAACTTATTTGGAATCCCGTCATTTAGCATTATTCTAATAACTGCAATCATTGGTTTTAACTTATTAAATATCAAAACGTTACCACTTAATAAGACCATAAAATATTCTATCATCGGAATTATATGGTCTTCTATAACATTCTCTTTTATTTTTAGCTCCGACAACTTCTTGATTCTCGGAGGCACTTATGGATATTATCTCAGCAACTGGCTCAAAGCTATGCTCGGTACTTTGGGAACGATTTTCTTAATACTCATCTCCGCATTTGCGTTTATTATTTTTACTTTTGAAAATTCGCTTACTTGGTTAAAACATTTTTTTATTAATATTTATAAAAGTAGAAAAATTACCGAAGCGGTCAAATATACAAGTAACATCTTGAAAAATCAAAAAAATAATATCAATAATCAAAAAACAGATATTCAAGAAGATATACGAAAAAATGACCTCATAGAGAACATTAATTTAAAGACACAACACAAAAACGAAACCATTGATAATACCAATAAACTTGACCAAGAAAATTTAGAAGAAAATTTTGAAACAAGAAGAAATAATATAGCAAATAATTTGAATAACAAATCCGCAGACAATGGAAAAGTTGTGGACAAAAAAAATTATATCTTAACAGATGACGGCAAACAAAAAGAAAATCTCGGTTTCGAAGTAGAAAATACTAAATCTAACAATGAGATACTGCACATACAAGCCGAAGTATTAGATGATAAATTAAACAACAGACACGTACTTGAAGTAGAAAAAAATCAAGACATAGAAACCGAACAATTTTTTGAACTCGGTGAATATGACCCTACAGCAGAGCTCTCCAATTATAATATTCCTAACTTAGAACTTCTGGAAGAACACCGTATTGATAACTCCGAAGTATCTGATGAAGAATTGATTAGCAACAAAAATAAGATAGTAGAAACTCTCGGTAATTATAAAATTGACATCTTAAAAATAAAAGCCACCATTGGACCTACGGTAACATTATACGAGATAATTCCCGCACCGGGAGTAAGAATTTCCAAAATTAAAAGTTTAGAAGATGATATAGCACTAAGTCTGTCGGCTCTCGGAATACGTATCATCGCACCTATGCCGGGCAAAGGAACTATCGGTATAGAAGTACCAAATAAAAAACCTGAAATTGTGTCTATGCGTTCAGTTTTGTCATCAGCCAAATTTCAAAAGAGTAAAATGGAATTGCCTATCGCGATGGGAAAAACTATCTCTAACGAGTCTTACGTTTTTGACCTGACTAAGATGCCACATCTTCTTGTCGCAGGTGCTACCGGACAAGGTAAATCGGTAGGACTAAACGCCATCCTCGCCTCTATTTTATACAAAAAACATCCTTCGCAAGTCAAACTCGTGTTGGTAGACCCTAAAAAAGTGGAACTTACTTTGTACGAACGTATAGAAAAACACTTCCTCGCCAAACTGCCGGACTCGGAGGAAGCTATTATAACAGATAATCAAAAAGTTATACATACGTTAAACTCCTTAAACGTAGAAATGGACAACAGATATTCTCTACTCAAACTCGCACAAGTAAGAAATATTAGAGAGTATAACGAAAAATTTGTGGCACGCCGACTAAATCCTCTCAAAGGACATCATTATATGCCGTATATTGTGTTAGTTATTGACGAATTTGCCGACCTTATCATGACAGCAGGTAAAGAAGTGGAACTCCCAATAGCACGTATAGCGCAATTGGCACGTGCCGTAGGAATACATTTGATTGTAGCAACACAACGTCCTTCTACTAACATCATTACCGGAGTAATTAAAGCTAATTTCCCTGCCAGAATTGCATTTAAAGTTGCCTCAATGATAGACTCAAGAACCATACTTGACAGCTCCGGAGCAAACCAATTGATAGGACGAGGTGATATGTTGATAACACAAGGTAGCGAACTGATAAGAGTACAATGCGCCTTTATTGACACTCCTGAACTTGAAAAAATAACTAAATTCATAGAACATCAGCAAGGATATCCATCAGCGTATGAGCTACCCGAACCACAATTAGAAGGAGAAAATACCGCCAAAGATGTAGACCTCACTAAAAAAGATGAACTCTTCGAAGACGCAGCACGAATTATTGTCATGTCACAACAAGGTTCTACTTCGCTGATACAAAGAAAGTTATCTATCGGATACAATAGAGCAGGACGTATAATTGACCAATTGGAAGCAGCAGGAATAGTAGGACCTTTTGAAGGAAGTAAAGCAAGACAAGTGTTATATCAAGATGAATATTCCTTAGAACAATATTTAAACTCTTTAAATAAAAATTAGATATGAAAAGCATAAAAATATTTTTAATTGGATCTTTGATTATTTTTTCTTTGATACCCAAAAGCAATGCACAAGAACTAAATTGCACTGTCACAATCGGTTCCACACTTATTACAAACGGCAGTCAGCAGCTTTTTCAATCCATGCAAATGACAATATACGAATTTATGAACACAACGAAGTGGACAGAATATGCTTTCAACTATGACGAACGAATAGAATGCAATATTAGTATTAATCTGAAATCTTACAACGGAGTAGATAAATTTACGGCTACGATTCAAGTCACCTCAAGTCGTCCAATTTTTAACTCCGACTACAACAGCACTATCCTTAATATCAAAGAACCAGAAGGAAGTATGACTTTTTATTATGTTGAAAATCAGCCACTTATTTTTAATGAGAATAGTTATACCTCAAATTTAATATCCGTTCTTGCTTTTTATGCTTACATAGTAATAGGTGCTGATTTTGATACTTTTTCCGAATATGGGGGAACGGCTTTTTTTAATAAAGCACAAAAAATCGTCACCACAGCACAAAGTAGTGAAGACCCAAGCTGGAAGGCATACTCCTCGACAAGTCAAGATAATCGCTATTATGTGGCAGAAGCTTTTAATAATAACAATTATAAATCTTTCCGAAGCGCGCTTTACAAATATCACCGACTCGGATTAGATGTGATGCACACCGACCTGACAGGAGGACGCAAAGAGATAAAAGAAGCCATTGATAAAATATTATTAGTGTACAAGAAGAAAAAAGACTCGCATCTGCTAACAATGTTCTTCGATGCCAAAGCAAATGAAATAGTAAACATATACTCCGAAGCGCCAACCGATGAAATAAAAGAAGTTTATGAAATACTAAAAGTGATAGATGTCGCAAATGCTTCTAAATACGAAGAAATGGGCAAAAAGAAGTGAAAATATATGCCGTTTTAAAAAATCAATATAGAACTAAAAAAATATATACTATAAACGGCAACTTTGGCAAGTTTTAATTACCAAACAATTACATAATAATAAAAGTAGTTTACACTTTTTTCTTTGCGAAACTCTGCGAGAAATTGATAATCAAATATTTCACGCAGAGTTTCGCAAAGTTATTCGCAGCAAAAAAAGTGTCAACTACTTTTAATCAATAATTTTATCTATTCCTTCTTTTGCACCATACGGAAGCGCTATTTGATTGTCGGGAACAAAAAAATCTCGCGGATTGATGCGTATAAGGGTAGCTTTTAAATTAGAAGCTGTATGTTCCGATTTACGTCTGACCGAAGGAATGGCAGTTCCGGCGCCCAATTCTATAATCACAAGTTTAGAACCTCTTACTTCATCTAACCATTGCGCCAAAAATAGTTCTTGTCTGTTAGTTCGCGACGATATCCAGCCGTAGTCTCCAAACATTAAAATATTAGGTCTTGCTATTGCTCCACAATTAGGACATCGAGGCAGTGGCTCGTCGGCGAGGAAGCTGTCCATGTCAACTTTAACAAACTCATTTATGGCAGTCCAAATATTGTTATTGCAATTTTCTGAACATTGTAAATAGTGTATTGAGCCATGACATTCTTCTATTTTATCTTCTTCAAATCCGGCTTTTTGAAATTGTCCATCTACATTGGAGGTGTAAATAAAATAGTTATTATTTTTTTGTTTTACTATTTCCAATAATTTACTAAATCCAGAGTGGGGAATTGTTTGTAGGTACAAGTTCAATCTATGACCGTAAAAAGCCCATGCGAGTCGGGGATTTTTATCAAACCATAATGGATTTGCCATGTCACTAAACGAGTGTCCGAGTTTTTTTATCGGTGGATATGCCTTCCAGAATCCCTCGTCTCCTCTGAAATCGGGTAACCCAGAGTCCACACCTATGCCCGCTCCCGCTGTTATCATAATTGCTTCGGCTTCGTTGATAGCTTTTTTCGCAATTGTTATTTTATCTGTTATATTCATATTAAAACTTTTTAATTATAAATTCTACTCGTCTGTTTACCGACCGTGCTTCTTCGGTGGTCAATTTCATTATCGGCTTTTTCTCGCCATATCCGATGACGCTTATTCTGTTATCTGCTATTCCTGTTTTGACTAACAGTTCTTTAACCGCTTTAGCACGTTCCAGAGATAGAATTTCATTGTCTATGTCCGCCCCTACATCGTCTGTGTGTCCCTGTATTTCTATCTCCACTGATGGATTTTTTTTCATAAAATCTAATACTTGTTCTATTCCTTTTTCTGACCCTTCAATAATTTTTGTCTGATTGAAATAAAATTCAACATTAGGAAAATCTATGTTTTTAAAAACTCTTTGTATGCTGTCTTCGTGCATTTTTTTCACGAGCAATAAGCTGTCTCGTTGTTTAACTTTTACTACTTCTACACTGTCGCCGACTTTTTTAAATTCCTTAAAATCAATATCTTTAAATGTTATTTCTTTGATAGGCGGATTAAAAGGCATAAAATCGGGGTCACTTTCGTCTTCTTTATCTAATTTCAAAAAATCTATAGGTTTGTTAGAGAAATTTGTTATTATAGAGTCTTTTCTATTTTCGTCAAGTGCTATTTCTATATAAGTATTGAAGTCACCGATAGATGTGGTGTTGAAATTTATAGAATAATAGTTGTTGAATCGTTTATAAATATCATTAAAGACTTTATTAAATTGTTCAGATTTATATATTTTATAATAAGACCCTTGCGTATAATGTGCTATTGCTTTGAGGTAGTCTTCGCTGACAAAGATTCCATAGCCGACAGTATAAACATTTATATCGCTTCCTACGGCATGTTTTAAGACGGCACCTTTTGTTCGGATAGAGCTGTTCTCGTTTCCGTCAGTTAATATGACTACCGATTTTCTGGCATATCCGTCTTCTTTTTCTAATATACTTGTAGCCACATCTACGGCATCGAGCAATGATGTAGCGCATCCATATCCATCAAGTCCATTCACCTTTATCTTTTTAAGTATCACATCTTTGTCGGTAGAAAATTTGTTGTCCATCCCTACTTTATTGTCATATTTTATAATCGCTATTCCATCTTTATCATTTTTTGCTTCTACAAATTTATATGCAGCTTTTTGCAACTGATTAGCTCGTTCACTTCCCATAGAACCGCTGTGGTCGAGGACAAGTGCTATCGCATTGGGTAAGCTATCTGCGGCTTGAAACTCTTTTACCGTAAAGTCGTTGACATTAGTAACTTTATTGTCTTTTGTAGATTGAATTAATATCTTATTCCATACAAATTTCCATTCGGCTTCGGAAGCACCGTAATAATAAGTGCCGTTATCGTCAAGCAAATGCAGCTGCACGTCGGTCTTCGTTTTGTCGGTAGCTATAGTTTTTATATGCAATTTGACAAGAATACTGTCATCGCAGTCGCCAATGTATTTGAATCTTTCTATTGTATTAAATACATATTCATCCGGATATTCGGGGTCGTCGGCTATGATGTCCTCCGGCTTAGGATAGACCAGACTGTCGCTAAATTGATTAAACATTATTTCCGTTCCTTCTCCCATGTCGGCGATGATGTCCATTGTCTTGATATATCCATACTTAGATAACGAGTTCTTCGCGAAAATATATTTGCTGTTGTTACTGAAGCTAATAAATTTTATTCCATTCATTATAGATGAAGGTTGCTTTACTACCGTTGAGCGAGCATAAAGTGTATTGCTCTTGTTATCTTTTTTTTGGAGAGCTACATATTTATAATTAGGACTGACAACTCTATGCTTTACTTGTTTGTTGATGTCAGTCTTTTTTTTCTCAAGTATTTCTTCAAACGTATAATCTATTTGATTAGATATTTCGCCGTTTACTATATCATATATTCCTGCTTCAAATTCTGACATCGGTATTACAAGATTTTGGTTATCATAGATTTCGTAATTTAAGAGGTCAATTTTTTGCTCATAAGTATTTGTTGATATAAGACTAACTAATTCATAATCTTCGGTATCAAGACATAATATTACATATTTATTATTTTCATAATTCAGAAGAAGCATCATATATTTACCGTCACTTGTGATTTTTGTTTTTTCACTTATTAGTTCTATCATTGAATGTGTGTCAAATATAGTATTCTTTTCGCCTTTTCGCTGTTCTTTGTTGAGGTCAGACATTAGCTTAGAGGAATTAAAACCTCTAATAACTTCGTATTTGATAGTATCAAAAACAGACACTTTAACTTTGTCATCAATTTTGAGTGTTAAAATATTTTTATTATTATCTGTATAAGTAATTTGATTGGCAGTGAACGACTTAACTTTTTTTGCAGTTTTTACATCATACAATAAAAAATTGCGGTCTGTGGAGATAATCAATTTTGTATTGTCTTCGGACAAAACCATGTCTTTTATATATATTGACGAAGATATAGGCGCTTCTCTAAACGATTCGCCTGAGTAGCTGTCTACAAAATACAGCTTTGAGCTATTGGCAACAACAAAAAATCCGGCTTGATTAGAAAATGCTATTTTGCGAATTGCATAGCCCTCCCAGAGTATCAAACCGTTGATAATGTTCCATATACGGGTCTTGCCGTTTTGTATGGCGTAACAAATTAGTCCATCATCGCTAAGTCCGAGCTCATATATAGGATTACTGTTTTTGTCCCAAAATTCTAATACTCGTAATTTACTTTTGGTTTTGACATGATATATTTCTACACGATTAAGATAAAAAATGATCGTCTTTCGCTTCTGAAATTTCCCGACATCAGCGCGCACTTTCTTCTTATCTATACTATCTTGTGATGCTGTGGCAAAAAGAATACTATTTTTACTTGAAGCCGTCATGACCTCTTGCCCGAAAATATTGACACTAAAAAATAAAAGTGCTAAAAATATTAATAGCTTGATTTTCATAATATGTATTTATTTTGGGCATCTTTCATAACTGCTTAAAAATAGTTTACACTTTTTTCTTTGCGAAACTCTGCGAAAAAATTGATAATCAAATATTTCACGCAGAGTCTCGCAAAAGTAAAAACGCAAAGAAGTGTGACCTAATAAATGAAACATGCCTTATTTTGTTATTTATTATTAACATAAAAACTCATTTTTTTCTACAAAATTATAAAAAAGAAAATCAAATAAAAATATTATTTTGCAAAATAAACTAATCATTTATTTCAAAATTATTTTGTAAATATAATATTTTTTGTAGTTTTACAAAACTTTTGTAAATAAAAAATAAATAGACATCATGAAAAAAATAGCTATAGGAATAGACATCGGAGGGACTAATACAAAATTTGGACTCATAGGAGAAGCAGGAGAAATATATGCTGAAAACAGCATTCCTACACAGCCGGAAGGCAAATTTGAAGACTTTGCAAGAATTTTATTTTTTCAAATAATGAAACTCAGAGCGAGCTTAGATTTTGAATATCAATTACTCGGAGTAGGAATAGGAGCTCCTAATGCAAATTATTTCTCAGGTAAAATAGAATATGCCCCGAATCTGAAATGGGGACAAACTGTAGAAATAGTTAAAATTATAGAAGAAATATTTGATTTGCCTGCCGCAACCACCAATGACGCTAATGCCTCTGCAATAGGAGAATATCACTTCGGCGCGGCTAAAGGAATGAAAGATTTTTTGATAATTACTCTCGGCACAGGGGTAGGTAGCGGAATTTACGTCAACGGCGAATTAGTTTACGGAGCAGACGGATTTGCCGGCGAATTTGGACATCTGACCGCAATTCCAAACGGACGAATTTGCGGATGCGGAAAAAATGGGTGCATAGAAGCTTATTGCTCCGCAGGAGGAGTTGTGCGGACTTTAAAAGAACTATTGGAAACACAAACCGAGACTGCATCTTCTCTCCGAAACGAAAATATTAACAACATAACAACCGAAGATATATATAAAGCAGCCTTACTTGGAGATAAACTCGCTATGGCAACTTTTGAAATCAGCGGCAAAATGCTCGGCGAAGCGTTAGCCAATTATGTTACCCTTCTAAGACCTGAAGCGATTTTTATGCTCGGAGGACTTGCAAACGCCAGAGATATTATATTCCCTACAATATTAGAATATATGAATATCAACGTATTACCGCTTTTTAGAAATAAAGTAAAATTACTGCCTTCCGGATTATCTAAAAACTTCGCTGCACTCATCGGGGCAGCTGCACTCATCTGGGACAAAAATTCTTAATTATAAATTCTTAATAATAAATTCTCCCTTCAATAGTTTGTGAAATATTGAAGGGAAAATATTTTATTCTGGAATAATTGGGCATGTTTCATTTATTAGGTTACACTTCTTTGCGAAACTTTGCGTTTTTACCT